>NZ_DKTN01000010.1:344493-344753 GCF_002473065.1 Limnobacter sp. UBA7229
AAGGGCAGGTTTTCTTGAAGGCGAGGCGATCGAAACACCGCCGCCGATTGGGCGTTGAACACAGCTGCGAGTTGCGTGGTGATGGCAAAGCGCTGCACCGGAGAGCTGGGAGCTGAACTTGCAATGGGTCGCACGATGACCAGTCAGAAAACTTGCCGGCTTGACGCGCAGAGACTAACGATCGCGCCCTGGCGCGAAAGCCAAGACCCGACCGTTACTTTTGGAGGGCTTGGCTTAGTGCAGGCTCAAGACGACAAGCC
>NZ_DKTN01000017.1:0-47417 GCF_002473065.1 Limnobacter sp. UBA7229
CACGATGACCAGTCAGAAAACTTGCCGGCTTGGCGCGCCGAGACTAACGATCGCGCCCTGGCGCGAAAGCCAAGACCCGACCGTTACTTTTGGAGGGCTTGGCTTAGTGCAGGCTCAAGCCAACAAGCCGAAATGCCAAGTTTTCGGGCAGCGGTGACCATTCAAGTTCAGCTCCCAAGTCACTCGCCTAAAGCGCCACATGCCCAGTCTGCTGCGCAGGCTGCAGCGATGCGTCCTTACTCGAAGATGCATTGCGTGAATTGGCGGTTTTGACCGTGTAGATCTTCAGCTGAACACCATGCTGCTGCTCAGCCTCCCGCACCCGACCAATGAAATGGCGCGACACCACCTGTCCCTTGGACAACCACATGAACCCGTCTGGACCCTCAAAATCACGGGCCAACACCAAACCCTCGTACAGGTCCTCGCCATGCAAAATTTTCTCGTTGGCTTTTTCTGCGGCCTTCAGTTTTACCAGGGCCGTGGGTAACACCGCAATCACTTTGGGGTCATAACGCTTGCCCGCAGCACCCACCAAAAATGTCTGGGCTTGCAACTCATCAAAAGCCTTGGACGCCAGCCAGCCTTGTTGCAACTCATCGTAATCTTCGGCAACCGCCAGAATTCGCGCTCCCAGCGGAATGCCCTCACCCTCCAGCCCATCGGGAAATCCCTGCCCATCGTAACGCTCATGGTGGTGTCGAATAATCTCGGACACATGCACCATTTCCGATACCCCATGGAAAGCCGCCTGCGCCTTCATTGGGTGCTTCATCAAGGCCACTCGAGCGTCGCCCTTCAATTCCACCACGGGTTTAAACAGCGTGTCGTCACTCAAACCCAGCTTGCCAATGTCATGCAAAAGCGCGGCCACATAGATATCCTGCAAAGCCGACTCGCTGGCATGAAGTTCCTTGGCGATCAAACGCGCCAATTCTGCAACCCGCAAACCGTGAGCAGCCAGTTGCGGCGAACGCAATTCCATCAAATTGGAAAACGACTTCACTGCCGCCAGGTACTGCATACGCATCTCGCGCTGAATTTGCTCCAGCATCAGTTGCATCTGGTGGGTTTCAGCACGCTGAGACTCAAGCTGATGACTCAAGCTTGAGTTTGCACCCTGCAAACTTTCAACTTCCTTGCTTAACTTGTCAGCATTGCCTTGGAACTCCGCCAACTGGCGCTCTAGTTCCTTGATCAACTGCTTGTCATCGGTGGCTTGTTCAACAGACATGGTGCGGGTTCCCTTGCGAATGCGGTGCATTCTCCTCGAATGGAATAACGGCAGGCCTTTCAGGAATCTGAAACCCTTTCCCCCTCTAAATGGGGGGTGCAGTTTACTGAATCTGAAATGACCAATTGTCAGTATTAATTTGTAGAACCAATCGAGTCACAAAGACCCTGGGAAGACGAGACATGAGACACGCCCTACTTGGCACCTTGGTGCTGTGTGCAGCCCTGGCCGCTTGCAATTCCGATTCGAACACCACCGCCGGAAATACCGATGGGCGCACCACACCCAACGAAGTCGAGGCGGTGCCCACGGCATTCAATATTGCAAATCAATGTGTCGCAATACAGTCTCTCGCCAACAACAAATTTGTGGCGTTGCGCAGCGATGGTAGCTACGGCGTCACCGAGGCCACTGCGGTGAACGCAGCGCCCTTTTTCCTCAAGCCCACGGCTTTGGGAAAGTACATGATTTACAACCGCGACGATGCCATGATGCAGGCCGTGGGCAATTCGGCAGGCACCCCGGTGGGCAGCAGCACCGCCTTTTCCGACTCAATTGAATGGGCAGTTCAGGAAGATGAAAAAGGTCGCGGTGGTTTTTCCCTGACCAACACGGGCAATACCATGAAGCTGGCCCTTCTGGGTTTCAGCAATGGCCTGGGTACTGTGGAAAGCGCAGGCAACAGTGAAGAAACCCTTTTTCAGTTTGTAAAAGCCACGGGCTGTGCCGAGTTTCCTGAAATTTCCACCAACACCGAAGGCCGCACCTTTGCTGGCGCCGGTTTGAACCGCGCTGTGAAAGGTTTTGCTGATGTGCACAACCACATCACTGCCACCACCTTTTTGGGTGGCGCACACCATGGTACGCCCCACCACCGGTTTGGTGTAACACAGGCGCTGGGTAGTTGCGAGGCAAACCATGGCCCAATGGGCCGGCTTGATTTGGTCGACAACCTGTTCAAGTTTTCACCACAAGCCAGCCACGATACCGAGGGCTGGCCCACCTTCCGCAGCTGGCCTGCGGCCGACGCGCTTACCCATGAAGGCTTGTATTACAAATGGCTGGAACGAGCCTGGCAAGCCGGCTTGCGTATTTTCGTGACCAACCTGGTGGAAAACGAAACCTTGTGTAATTTGGTGAAAGTGAGCAAAGGCAGGCCCCTTGCAAACTGCAATGAAATGGAAAGCGCAGTTACCCAAATCGAGTATGTGAAGCAGCTTGAAAGCTACATTGACGCCCAGGAAGGTGGCCCCGGCAAAGGCTGGTTCCGCATCGTGACCAGCCCTGCTGAAGCCCGCAAAGTAATTAACGAGGGCAAGCTGGCGGTGGTGTTGGGTATTGAAATTTCACACCTGTTCAACTGCGGCATCAAACTGGGACAAAACCTGTGTGATGAAGCAGAAATTGACAAGCAACTGGATCGCCTTCACGCACTGGGTGTGCGGCAAATGTTCCCCATTCACGAATTTGACAACGCATTTGGCGGCAACGGCATTTTCGATGGTGCAGTGCTGAACGTGGGCAACTTTCTGGACACCGGTGCTTTCTGGCAAACCTACGATTGCCCCGGCGGCGACAACAATTACGCCGATTACATTTTGCGTCAGCCCGGCGCGGTCATGACTTCAGCGCCCGGTTTGGGCAACGACCCTTTGACGCAGGCACTGATTGCCAACAACCCCGGCGTGGCCCCAATCTACCCCACGGGTGAAAACCAGCGCCAGTGTAATCGCCGCGGCCTGACCGAACTGGGCAAATACGCCTTTAAACGATTGATGGAAAAAGGCATCATCATTGAAGTGGACCACATGGAATTGAGCATCAAGGGCGATCTGATCGAGATGGCCGATCGCCAGCAACCCAAGTACCCACTCGTTTCTACCCACGGTGCACACGGCGGCATTACCAGGGAACAGGGTCGCAAAATTCTGGCGGCGGGCGGCATTATTTACCCCTACCAAGGCAATGCGCAAAGCTGGACTGAGGACCTGAAAGTAATCGCCCCGCTGAAAAGCCAACAGTTTGATTTCGCCATGGGTTTTGGTGCCGACACCAACGGTCTTGGTGCCCAGGCAGGCCCACGGGGCGCTGACCGCCCACAAATTACTTACCCGTTCACACTGTTCCAGGGACCCGATTGGGCCGGTGTATTCAATACCAATGTAAGCCCTGTGAAATTTGACAAGCAAACCAGTGGCGAGCGCGTGTTTGATGCCAATACTGAAGGACAGGCCCACTACGGGCTAAAAGCGGACTGGGTCGAAGAATTGCGCCTCGAGGGTGGCAACGAGGCCTTGAAGGCACTCTACAATTCAGCCGAGGTGTATATTCAAATGTGGGAAAGAACCACAGCGAAACGACCTCAAATCAATCCATGAACAAACGCGCACTTGTTTACCTCGGCCTGGCCAGCGCCACGCTGGCCGGGGCTTACCTTTACGTTCAATCATTGCCCACTGAAAACGCACATGCCCCTGCTGCGCAAGGCGATGCCGCACAGGCACTGGAGTCTTTGTCCATCGTCGACGGCAGCCTGACAACGGGTTCCTACAGTGCAACCGTTCGCCAAGGGCAGCGTATTCAGTTTTTGGTCCACAGCAATCAAACCGATTCCCTGATTGTTGAAGGGCTGGATGCACGCGTGCCACTTCCAGGCAATCAAACCACATTGGTCAGTATTGCGGCCAATGCGCCGGGCACACACGCCATCGAGCTTGATGTTTCTGGCACCACCATCGGCAGCATCGAAGTCACGCCATGACTTTGGTGTTGCTGCTCAGCCTTGCAGCATTCATCACCTCCAGCATCACGGCTGCCACGGGAATTGGTGGTGGCGTGGTGTTGCTGGCCCTGATGGCGCAACTGGTACCGCCCGCCATACTGATTCCCCTGCACGGCGCAGCCCAACTCATGTCCAACACCAACCGTGTGTTGGTGCAACGCAAATTCATCAATTGGGCCTACATCAAGCCCTTCCTGCTGGGTTCTATTGTTGGCGGGGCATTGATCACACCGCTGGCCCTGTATATGCCAGTGCCCGTGGGGCAGGTGTTGTTGGGCCTGTTCATTGTGCTGGCCACCTGGAAAAGTGCATGGTTGCGCCTTGCACACTGGCCGCCGGCAGCTTCGGGTGGAATTACCACTGGGCTTAGCCTGGTGCTGGGTGCCACCGGCCCACTGGTGATGTCGGTGCTGCCTAAATCTGCCTGGGAAAGGCAAGTGGTGGTGGGCACACATGGCATGGCCATGGTGATTCAACATGGTATCAAGGTAATTGCATTTTCCAGCCTGAACGTGAGCCTGGTGGAGTACTGGCCCCTGTTGTTGGGCATTGGCCTGGCCACACTGGCTGGCAACCTGATGGGTGCCAGGTTGCTTACACGCGTGCCCGAGGAAAAATTCACGCTCATCCTGAATTGGCTGCTGACCGCATTGGCCCTTCGTTTGGTCTACCAAGGCATCAGCGCGCTTCTAACAGCCAGCAACTAACCATTTCGGGTTCCCATTCAACAGGGATACCAAGCGATCAATTGTGTTCCACACTCAAGGCTGAACACAATTCACACGCCACTGAAGGTTGCCCCATGGTATTCAAACGCACGCTAAACTCGCTGACCTTGCCCCAGAAATGCGCCATCATCGCGCTGCCACTTTTGCTGGCTTTTGGCTTTCTGTTTCAGCAAATGTACACGCAAATCAACACGCTAATCAGCTCGTCCGAAAACGAGTTGCGCGGTGCCGTTTTTCTGGAAAAAATTAACCCTGTGATGCAAAAGGTCCTGGCTGATCGAGCACAAAAACAGGCCGGGGCTGTTGGCGATCTCAGCGCAGCCCTGAAAGCAGCCAAAACGGATTTGCCGGAGAGCTGGCCCATCACAGCCCGCAACCTGGAGCAAGTAACAGCCCTGTTGCCGCAAGCGCTGAACAAGGACACCACCGATGCCCAGTCCGAAGAACTGGGTAATCAAATGGTCACCCTGGTGCGCCAGCTGGCCGATGAAAGTGAACTGACACTGGACCCCTTCCTGCCCAGCTACTACATGATGAGCCCCATGGCCTTTCAGCTGCCACGCGTCATCGAGTATTTGTCTGAACTGGAAGGTCGCCTTCGCAACCCCAACAGCGATGCCGCAGCCACCTTGAGTTTCGTACAGTCACGGCTTGGCACTTTGGGCCGGGCAATGGATGAAATTCGTGAAGCCACCGAGAAATCAGCCGCTGCGGGCGGTGCAATTACCGCTGACACGCGCGCACAAATTGACACCATTGACCAACGAATTGACAGCATCTCGGCCTGGGTGAAAGAACAATCGGCCAAAGACCTGAATTACGACAGCGTCACGGGCCATGCCAACATGGTTGGCTTGCTTGGCGAAGCCGTCAACACCGGATTTCAGCTGAGCCAGAGTTTGAACAAAACCTTGCAAGCCGACCTGACAGAGCGCATCTCGGGCATGCAAGGCACGCTGATCAAGGCAGGCGCTGGTTCCTTGGCAGTACTTTTGCTGGCCTTGGCCTTGGGTTATGTGGTGTTCAAAGACACCAACACTGAAATCGCCCAGATTTTGGCGCATGCAAAAATTATCGGTATGGGAGATTTGTCCAAACCGATTGACAGCCATGGCAGCAATGAAATCAGCAAAATTCGCGCAGCACTCGAGAACATTCGTCAAAAACAGACCAGCCTGGTGGGCGAAGTAAAGGATGCTTCCACCCGAATGGCCGACACCATCAACACCTTGGTGATTGCTGCCTCGCAGGTGAAAAGCAGCGTGCAAGAGCAAACCGACTCCGCCTCGGCGGTGGCCGCTTCGGTCGAAGAACTGACGGTATCGATCAGCCAGGTACATACCCATGCCAGCCAGGCGCTTGGTTTGTCCAATCAGGCCGGGCAATCGTCCATAAGTGGTCGCGAGAGTGTAAAACAAGCCCGCCAGGCCATGGAGGAAATTGGCACCGCATCGGGCAATCTGGCGCAAAGTATCAACAACCTGGGCAATCAGTCTGACAACATTTCCAGCATTATTCAGGTGATTCACGCCATTGCCGACCAAACCAACCTGCTTGCGCTGAATGCGGCCATTGAAGCGGCGCGCGCTGGGGAACAGGGGCGGGGTTTTGCGGTGGTGGCTGACGAAGTACGAAAGCTGGCCGAGAAAACTGCATCGTCGACCAAAAGCATTTCAGCCTTGATTTCAGACATTCAACACGAGACGCGCTCAGCCGTTGAGCAAGTCACTGGCTGGACCGACATGATCAACCTCGGTCAGAGCTCTTCCACGGGTGCCGACCAGCAAATGGAAGCCATCAACCACCACACCAGCGATGCCGAACGCGCAGTGACCGAAATTACAGAGGCCCTGAAAGAGCAAAGCTCGGCCTCAACGCTCATTGCCCAGCAGGTAGAACGAATTGCGCGCATGACCGAAGAAAGTCAAGGCGTCGCCCATGAAGTTAACCAGGTGATTACAGAACTACAAAACCTGTCGAATCAAATGGACACCGTCATGGGCAAATTCAAGTTAACCCAGCAAGCGTAAAGCATCAATCAAGGTTTAAATTCGCTCGATCCTGACCTTTTCCTGAAACAGGATCGAGCTCAAGAAAGTCGCAAACAGGGAATACAACAGGGCGGCCAACACAGCCCACCAAAAACCATTGACCTGAAAACCTTCCAGAATGGAGCCCACCCAGTAAAACATCAAACCGTTCAGAATGAAGTAAAAAAGGCCCAGGGTTAATACAGTCAATGGCAATGTCAGAATAAGCAATACAGGCTTCACAATGGTGTTTACCAAACCCAGAATCAATGCAGCCCACAATGCTGCCCAAAACCCCTCGACAACGACGCCTGGCAGCAGGTAGGCCACCCCCATCAGTGCCACTGCGTGTAAAACCCAGCTCAGCAAGAGTTTCAAATCCATTCCCTCCAAGTTCAGAAAACAAGTGATGTACAATCAAAACGCTTGCTTGCCAAGCTATCACATTTCGACAAAACCGGTTGGTGCACAATATCAAGCAACAACATTAAGCAACAACGAGAATTTCTGATGGATGTCACTCAACGCCTCGTCTCCCGCAGCTGCCCCTTCTGCCAAAACAGCGCAGAAGACGCACAGGTACTTAGCTACGGCAGCAGTGAGTGGCCAATGATTGAATGCAACAAATGCCATTTTGTGTATCTGAAACGCGCACCGGTTTATGAACGCTTGAGCGAAGAATTCGCTTGGGAAAAAACATCAGAAACCGAACGCCAGGTGCGCGAAGAACGCGAACCTGTGAAGCAAGGCTTAAGCCGCGCCTTCAAGCATTTTCGGCAAAAAGTACTCAAGCGCAACAAGTTGCCCGAGCTGATCGAAAAATACATTCCCGGTGGTCGCGTACTCGACATTGGCTGTGCCGCCGGCGGTTTGCTGGCCACTCTGCCCACCAAATACCAACCCCATGGCATTGAAGTGTCCAAAGCCCTGGCACAGGCGGCCAGTGAATTGGTCGAGCCTCGGGGCGGCAGCATCATGCACGACAACGCTCTGAACGGCATTCAAAAGCTGCCCGAGAACCACTTCGCCGGTGTGCTGATGAGCGCGTTTCTTGAACACGAAGTAGAGCCCAACGGTCTACTGCAAGGCGTGGCCAAGGTACTTCAACCTGGCGGCGTAGTCATTATCAAGGTTCCAAACTATGGCTCATGGAACCGAAAAATTCGCGCCGAAAAATGGTGTGGCTTTCGCCTGCCCGACCACGTGAATTACTTCACGCCCGAAAACCTGGAAGCACTCATTGTTCGGCAAGGCATGAAGGTGGTGCAATTTGGTTTGGCAGACAGGCAGCCCACCAGTGACAATATGTGGATTGTTGCAGCCAAGTAATCGGGGGCACACGCACCGGTCAAGCACTCACCGGCTTGACCAGCTTGTTGAGTATGTACATCAGGTCTTCGGGTTGCAACGGCTTGTGCAGCACCGCATTCATGCCCGCTTCAAGGGCACGTCTTTCGTCTTCCGGCCCCACTTCACCAGTCAAACCAATCACCGGTAAATTTGCATTGAAAGGTTGTTTGCGCAGTTCTCGGGTGGCCTCAAGTCCGTCCATCAACGGCATTTGTACATCCATCACCACCGCATCAAAACCATGGCCGTATTGCAACAAGAACGACAATGCCTCCAGCCCATTGTTGGCTTTGGTAATGTTGGCTTGCTTGCGCACCAAAATTCCTTCAAGCACCTTCAAGTTCAGGTCGCTGTCATCCACAATCAACAAATTCATTTTATCGCGTGCCGCAATTGCCGAGTTCATTCGCTTGGCCAGGTTCGGTGCCGCATTTTTGAATGCACTCTGAAGTTGAAGCGGGGTTAAGGGCTTCACATAAATTGCGCTAAAAATTTCGCTGATGCCTTTGTCCAACAAACGCCGTGTGTCATCACTGCCCAGCAGCACGGCACAGGGAACTCCCATCAAGCCCATGGCCTTGACAAACTCAATCCACGCCAGTCGATCAATTTGTCGCTTGGGGAAGTCCAGCACAACGCCAGCGACCCCGGGGGTGCTGACCATCAGCTTGCGTGCCTCATCAAGGCTGTCAGTGGTAATCAATTGACGACCCACCAAGTTACCGGCGTTGAGCAAGGCCTGGGTTTGAAGTTCACTGTCAGACACCAGCAGCACCGATTCACCTGTCTCGGTGAAAGTACTTGCGCCACCTTTGGGTACAGCGAATTCAAGCTCGGCCCAAAAGGTACTGCCACAGCCCAACTCGCTGTTGAAACCCAGGCTGCCGTTCATCAACTCAACCAGCTTTTTAACCAGGCTCAAACCCAGACCAGAACCACCAAACTCCCGTGCAACCGAGGTGTTGGCCTGATGAAATTGTCGAAACAGGTTGGCTTGCCCTTGCGGTGAAATACCGACCCCGGTGTCTCGCACTTCCACGCGCATGCGGCAAACACCATCTTGATTCGACAACACCTGCAACAGCAAATGCACATGCCCCACCTGCGTAAACTTGATGGCGTTGCCCACCAGGTTCACTACAATTTGACGGAAACGCAGCTCGTCGCCAATCAATTCACGTGGCATGTGAGCAGGTGGTTCAATAATCAACTCGATTGGCTTGTTCGCCGCAGCGCCAGTCATGATTCCCGACACCTTGTCGATAAACTCCAGTGTCGAGAAGGGCTTGGACTCCAGCTCCATGCTGCCCGCTTCAATCTTGGAGATATCGAGCACATCGCTGACCAAATCAATCAGGTTGCGCGATGTTTTTTCCAGGCTCTCCAGCAACAACTTTTGATTGCTCGACACCGAGGTGTCCTTCAATAAATAAGTCAGGCCCACAATTCCGTTCAATGGCGTCCGAATTTCATGGCTCATGTTCGACAAAAATTCTGTTTTTGCCTGACTCGCCATTTCTACCCGTGTGTTGGCCTCCCGCAATCGCTTGTTTTTGTGCGCAAGGTTGTGAGCCATCTGGTTCACGGCTTTGGACACATCGCCCAGTTCGTCGTTGGAATTTACTTCACACACAGCATCTTCATTGCCGTTGCGAATTTCATCGGCTGTTCGTTTTAACTTGGCCAGCGGGTTCAACACACCCGTGCGCATCAACACCACCAACAAGGCGATCACCACCACAAAACTACCCAAACCCACCGATTCAAGAAGGGTCAAACCTTTCAGGTTTCGCGCCTGTGCATCATTCACTTGTGTGGCCCATTGGTAACCCAACTCGGAAATTACCTGGGTTTCGGCAATCAAGCGCTCCACAATCAGGCTTTCACGGCGTTCTAAAAACGCCGGGCTGTTATTCCCGGGCACTGTGCTGTTGTTCAGTTCATTGAAAATTGGTTTTAGCTCGGCCAAGCTACCTTGAATATCCGACAGTTCTTGCGGTGCCACCGAGGGGCTTACCGTGGAGCTGATCAATCTTTCAAGCTCTTCCTGAGTGCGCAACCAGGCATCCGCCACAGAAGGCGATTTGAACAGCACATACTCTTGAGTCAGCACCAACAGGCTGGAGGACAAACGGGTAATACTTTGTGCTTTCTGTGACTGCTCCAAGCCTTTGAACTGCTCACTGAGAATGAACAGATTGCCCAACACCAACACCACAGCACACACAATGGTGCTAAGAATGGCAAGGTTGATTTTGGTGGCAACACGCACTCTAACTTCCCTTTATTGAAGCGACACAGCGCCAGGGTCTACTGTTTTCAAAAAGGCAGGATACAAAAACCCGGAGTAATTGGGCTGAGGCAAGCTGGCCTCCACATGCCCTTCACGAAGAGCCCAACGCGCTTGCCCTTCCATTGTGCGCGGCAAAGAGCGATTCAAACTTAAGCGATACCGGTAGTCATCAAATATTTTATCCACCACAAGCACCGGAATCTTCAATCGCTTGGCAGCCAGGGCCTTCGCCTTCTCAGGGTGAGTTTGAATAAATTGGGTGCTGTCTTTCAGGGCCCTCACCAATCGTTCAAGTTCTTGTGGCTTGGATTTAATCGCGCTTTGCATGGCAATCAAATTGAATGTCTCGGTGTACAACTTCGGGATGGGCACCAGTTGCACGTCTGTTCCCAACTCCAGCTCAATTCGGGATGCAAAAGGCTCCCAGATGCACAGTGCATCCACCTCTTTGTTGGCCAAGGCGGCCAGGGCTGTTTCAGGGGTAATGGTTTTCAGCTTTACTGTGTCGGGGTCGATGCCGTTGTAAACCAGCACCAGGTCGAGTACATACTGGCTTGCACCGCCCTTTACATACCCCAGGGGTTTATCACGCAACTTGCCCGGTTCTGTAATTTTTGAATCGGTACGCGCCACCACTTTCAAGTCGTTCGAGACGCTCACAAAGCTGGTCAAAATCGCGAAATCCTTTCGCGTAAAACTGTTGAACACCACAGGTAACTCAGTGGCAGTGGACAGGTCAGTCTGACCGTCCAGCATGTTCTTCACGCAGCGGTTGCCGCCTACGCAATTCACAAACTCAACATTCACACCGCGTTTCTGGAAAAAGCCTTCCGACTCGGCGATGTACAAAGGCAGGGAGAGTATGGTTTCAGACACACCGATGCGCAAAGGCGCGGCTTGGGCTGCCCAAGATAACAACAAGAAACTGAAAAAAAGTGCGATACGAAGCATTCAAACTCTCGATGACCAAAGGATCCCTAAAAAGTGTAGGGGTTTTGTTACATCAGAAAGCTATCAAGAAGAAACACAAAAAGCCATCTCTTCCGGACATTGAATGATCAAACACTCAAGGAGTGTCGCAAGGCGTGAACAGAGGGGTGCACCTTTCCTGGCACACCCCTAATTGACTTGAGTTTAGAAAGCAAAGGTGGCAGTCAAATTCAAGCCATCTGCTTCAATGTTGTCTTTGTCGTAAAGCATCTCGTAACCGGCACGAATGTTCACACTGCCTGCGGTGTACATCACACCACCGCCATAGCTGAGCGCGCCATCATCGTCGCTGGTGTTAAAGCCGGGACCACTGACATTCGCATCCAGAAAGCCATAACCCAATGTGCCGTATAAGGAGAACTGGTTGTTCAAGGGCAATTTGCCCAACAAATTTGCACCAATGTAGGAATCGACCTCAGCACGGAATGCACCGGAGTTCTCTTCATCCACACCGGTCAACAAGCGCCCCTCTACGGCCAGGTTGGGGCTTAGTTCATAGCCACCGACCACACCCAGCGTGTCGACATCCAGCTCGACTCCGCCAATCCGGCTGTCGGTAATTCCCAAGCTGTTGTAGGTGGCACCCAGATAAGGGCCTTCGGCGAAGGCTGGGCTGGCTGCGGCTGCAGACAAAACGGCAATAGAAATTAGTTTTTTCATGGCTGACTTCCTTTGTTTGTTATGGATACTGCGCACCCCTTGGGGGGGAGCACGGTACCTAACGCAGCAAATCAGCCATCGGGTTACAAAAACCGATAATACGCAGTAAACCGAGAGGCAATCAGGCCGCCACAGCTTCCTGATTCTTGCGCTTCAAGCTTGGCAGGCTGTACTTGAAAGCGCGACCCACCACAGTCGAGAACTGCTTTACCAGCGAGGCCTTGTTGTAATGCTGACCGTAACGCTTGCAGATTTCCTGCACTTCAACCGACATTTCCGCGTAGCGGTGCGCTGGCACCTCGGGGAACAGGTGGTGTTCAATCTGGTGGCTCAGGTTGCCAGACATGATATGGAACAACTTGCCACCAGTCAGATTGGATGAGCCTTTCAATTGACGCAAGTACCAATGCGCTTGCGATTCGCCATCGATAATCGACTTGTCGAACACTTCAGAATCGGCTGTGAAGTGACCACAGAAAATAATCACAAAGGTCCAGTAATTGCGAATAATGTTCGCCAGGAAGTTTCCTGCCAACACAGGCAAGAAGAAAGGGCCTGCCAACAGCGGGAAGAACACATAATCTTTCGCAATTTGACGACCAGCTTTCTTGAACGTGGGAATGGCGCGGTCTTTGGTTTCCTTCAGGGTTTTCTCACCGCTGATTACTTTTTCAAGTTCAAGGGTTTGCAAAGCCAGCAGGTTTTCAAAGAAGGTGGCCAGCAAAACCATTAAAGGTACGTTCGCCAAAAAGCGCGGCTCCCATTTCTGTTCAGGAAACAGACGCAACACGCCATAACCAATGTCATGGTCCTCGCCCAGCACGTTGGTGTAGGTGTGGTGGCGGTAGTTGTGGCTGTAGCGCCAGTTGTCAGCTGTACACCAGGTGTCCCACTCGTAGGTTTGGCCCATCAGGCGCTTGTTTTGCATGAAGTCGTACTGACCATGCATCACGTTGTGGCCCAGTTCCATGTTCTCCAGAATTTTTGACACGCCCAAAGTCAAGGTACCAAGAATGAATGCCGGCGGGAAAATACCGGCCATCAACAGGCCACGGCCCGCGATTTCGGTGTAGCGCACTGCCTTTTCAATTTTGGTGATGTACTTGGCATCGCGTTCGCCCACATCCGCCAAATGTTTCTGGCGAATCGCTTCAATCTCGGCACCAAACTGTTCCAGTTCAGCGGGGCTCAATTTGCGGTCAGCTTTTCTCATGATTTGCTCCAGTATTTTTAGGTTTTGCTTTTAGAGGTCCAGTGAAACCGGGCCTTGGGCGGCGTTGATACACAAACGCAGCGCCGTGTTGTTGGTACCGCACACCGATTTGTTTTGCATGTTTTGCGTGGTGCCTGTCAGTTTTTCACATGAACAGGTGTTGCAAATGCCCATGCCACAACCGTGTGGGGGGTTAATACCCTGCTCTTGCAGTGCTTTCAACAGGGGCTTGTTGTTGCTTACTTCAACAATGCGGTTGCTTTTGGTCAGGGTCACCGTGAATGTTTTTACTTCGGCGTTTTCATCAATGCTCAGAGCCATCGGCGTGAACGACTCGGCGTGGAAGCTCTTGGGGGTATCGCCCAGAATGCCGCGCAGTGCGGTCATGAAGCCATCAGGGCCGCAGGCGTACACATCGGTGTTGTCCAGCGCGCCAGCCACAGCAGCGAACTGCTCTGCACAGGGGCGGCCAGCCAAATCACCTTCGGCCAGGTTGGCACCGTTTTCCAGCAAGCGCACATACTTGAAATGTTCGCCGGCTTTGGCTTTCAAACTTGAATCGAACAGAACGTCTTCCGGGTTGCGCGCCCAGCTCATCAAGGTTACATCTGCTGGCCAACCCTGTACTTCCAGTTCTTCAATCAGGCTGATCATGGGTGTAATACCGCTGCCCGCTGCCAGCAGCAACATGCTGGGGCGTTGTTGGCTCAATGTGGGCTGAGTGTGTGCAAGGGTCATGTCACCAAACACATCGCCCAGTTCCACCACAGTGCCCACTTCAAGTTGGTTCACTACATAACGTGAAACAAGACCCGTTGGAGTTTGCTTGATAGTCAGGCGCACCAACCCACTTTCAGTGGGAGCGCTGCTGAAGCTGTATGAACGCGTGTGCACCACACCATCAATCGTAATGCTCAGGTTCACGTGCTGGCCAGCCTCGAAACCTTTGAACAAAGCATTGGGGCGCAACCACAGGCTGACTGCATCCGCAGTCTCGCGATCAATACGCACCACCTCGGCCAGACAACGATCGCTTGAATGGGTGCTGCCCGCTTGCTCAAGCCAGAAGGTAACGAATTCCTGACCCAGAATTTTGGAGAGTCCGCGGACTACTTTGTTGGACAGTTGGCTGTTGGTTCTCATTGCGTTTTCCACGTTAGTGAACAGATGTGCACCAATGTAACTAAAAACGCCTGTTTTTCGCAAGAGATTTTGCTGAAAAAACTAGAATAAAGTGTCAGAAGAGTACAACTGTACACTTATTTTGTTGACTAAATAATTGATTGTATTGATATTTTTTTATTTGATTGAAATGGATTTTTTAAGTGAACACTTTTGAAAATTTACCCTCCCAACAGTGCTTTTTGATCATTAATCATGCGATCAGCCACTATGCTGGCATCAATTTTCAAGCCTCCCTCACTCAGCTGACGGCGAATCATTTCCACCTTGTCCGCATCAAATGGGGTGGTACTGTCCACCAACATGGTGCCCCTTGGCCTTGAGATCGACACCACCACGCTGGCACCATCCCGGTCCGCGGCGGTTTTCACCTCCGGTGGGCGCGAGGCGGCCAATGCGTCCGCCTTCTTGGGATCGGGCATGGTGAAGGCTATCGGGGGTTTGTCGCCAGAGATCATGATGATGCTGAAGGTTGGTTTGTTGAGGCGGAAAAACAAAAAGATACTTAGAACGATTCCCGATATAAATCAGACACACAGGAAAATGATTACAGGACTTCGGCCGACAACATGTCAGAAAATGAAGAAGCCAGCGCCGAGTAAATCCCGACAAAGCGGGAATTGCCACCCAAATTACCCATATCCTCTATCGACGCGCGATCAAATCAACCCACTAACATAGTGAAATCAAATCGCCAAACCCCCAACCCACCCGGAGTGCTGCTCATGATTCGTCTTTTGTATTGCAGCCAGGCCAAGTCCGATTTCAGTGAAGAAGTGCTGAAAGAAATCTTGTTGATCTCCAGGAAAAACAACAGCGCAGCGGGAATCACAGGCGTGCTGGTTCACGGAGGTGGCATGTTCATGCAAGTGCTTGAAGGGCCAGAGCAAAATGTGCTGCGCACCTACATGAAAATTCTCGACGACAAGCGGCACACCGACAGTCGAATCATTCAAATCTCTCCGATGAAAGAGCGCATGTTCGACAACTGGACCATGGGTGTTATCGAAGCAGAACCCCTGACCTTTGAACACGTTGCCAAGTTGCGAGCGCATCGCCTGGAAACATTGAATACAGACGCATTTACGCAGGTGATACGTGAATTCAACGCCCTGCTGATTAAGACCTGAAACATTGCTCGGTCAATATAGAACACTTGACCAATCCCCCAAAGCGACACCAGGCATGCTCAAATCCATTTGCGAGAAACTGGCCAACAGCCGTTTCGGCATTGCAGCCATGTGTCTGCTGACCTACCTGGGTGGATTCATTTTTCCCGTGCCCAGCGACATCATGTTGCCGCCCATGATCATAGGTCGCCCAGACCGCTGGAAACCCCTGATGATCGCATGCGTGCTGTGTTCGGTGGCTGGTGCCTGTTCAGCGTACTTACTTGGGTTTGCATTCGCAGGTGAATTGGCCACATGGGCACAATCGGTTAACCTGGAAGAAATAAACCAGGCCACAACACTGATGGCTGAATACGGCCCGCCTATTTTGTTTATCGCGGCATTTGCGCCCATTCCCTTTAAAACACTGGCGCTGGCCGCAGGCGCAGGCGCAATGCCCTTGGCGGCTTTTTTACCGGCAGTGGTGTTGGGCCGGGCTATTCGGTTTTATGTCATTTCGAAGGTGACGCTTCAGGGCCTGAAGTGGATTAACAGTTAATCAGTTTTCGAAATTCAAAGCGCCCTGACCGATAACATCTACTCTTAGTTCAAAAAGCTCAATTGGACACTCAACGGAAAATTGGGTGAGCGCATCAAAAACTCGGTCAGCCGACTCTTTATCCCCTTTGAATACTGTGATGTGGGGATTGAAGCCGAACTGGTTAATTGGAAAATCTGGTTTCCACCAGACCTTTCTTAGCGCTTCGCCTTGAACCGATAGATACACCACATGACAATCCGCCAATTCAAAGCGTCCTACACCCGACAATCGCAGCTTCGGTTCGTGGGAAAGTCTCTGCATGATCTGCTTGGATCTGCGAGAGGACACCGCTGTCTTGTATGGGCCGCGTATCGTTACGTGGGGGCTTGAGGGTATTTTTCCAACGCGATTAAAGCGCGAACGAAGATCGACAAAAAGATCCTGGATCTTTTTGTCTTTCACTTCTAGCGTAAGAATCTGTTGAGCGTTGGCCATTTTAAATTACAAGGTACTGTCGATATTCAGGTGAGACACTGGGATGATGCAAGGCCGAAAACAAAAAACTGGAGACTTGCCCAGCCTTGTCATTCAAAGCCATCCTGGTGGGGTCATCAAGCAAATTGAAATCCTGATATTCTTTAGTGTGCAAGAAAAACTCGTAGTCGTCCAAAAAAATTGTAAACCCACGACTTAATTGTGCATCATCTAACATGTCCAAACCAACAGCCAGCCTCTCAAGTGGAGTTTTCTCTGTTAAATCCAAAAGCCACTCCTGATTAACATGGCTTTGTAAAACCATTGGCAACACCGTGCTGAATACTGTCAGCATCCGACTAAACTTCAAGTTGAAGTTTCGCTTCTTCCATGAACGTGTAGGCCCCGATCTTGCATTCTCGTAATTCAAACACAACGTTCGCCAGAACCTGAGCAAATCATTCAATAAAAACAGAGGTTTAAATTGACTGCCGTTGTCTCTGTCGCGAAAGTAGAACTTAAGAATTTCCTCTTTGTGTCTTCGATACAACTGCGGATCTGTAAGCGGCTTACTTTCCAGCAACATCAGCATTCGCACCGTAAACCAATTGACCCCATCATCTCTGGCAGAGCCAACACAAGACTCATGCTGTGGAATATTGAATATTTTTAGAAATTCACCGTCATTGCTAGGCTGCCCATAGCCCAACTCCTCATACACACCAAGTATCGAGGCCAAACATTTAACGTTATCAAGATGAGAGATAGGCACTTCGGCACTGGATGTCAAAAATAAATCCAAATCAGAATTCTCACCTGAATCGTGTCGCCCCAACGAGCCTGCGACAAAAACGCTGGTTTCAGAAGGATTCGTGAACTTTGCCGGATTGGAAAATTCACGCTTAAGGGCGTCAATTTTCTGTGTCGACAAACCTTGCCGCCGCCCTATACCTTGGTGTTGGCTAAGTATCACTGAGTACACAGAATTCCTCATCAATCTCATCATCCGCTCAAATAATTGGATGATAAAGACAATATGACGGCGCAACAAAAAATGCCTTGGGTGACTAACCCAAGGCATTTTCCAATCAATGTGGTAGGGCCGGAGGGGTTCGAACCCTCGACCAAAGGATTATGAGTCCTCTGCTCTAACCGCTGAGCTACAGCCCCACTTTACCTTTCAAAAGCTTTATTCGCCTTCCAGGAAGCTTTTCAGCTTGTCTGAACGGCTGGGGTGACGCAGCTTGCGAAGTGCCTTGGCTTCAATTTGACGAATCCGCTCGCGGGTTACATCAAACTGCTTGCCCACTTCTTCCAGCGTGTGGTCGGTGCTCATCTCAATACCAAAACGCATGCGCAGCACTTTCGCCTCGCGTGGGGTCAGCGAATCGAGTACATCTTTGGTCACAAAGCGCAGGCTGCTGTACTGTGCAGCGTCTTGCGGGGCCAAAGTGTGGTTGTCTTCGATGAAATCGCCCAAGTGAGAATCGTCGTCGTCGCCAATCGGTGTTTCCATCGAAATGGGTTCTTTCGCGATTTTCAGAATCTTGCGAATCTTTTCCTCGGGCATTTCCATGCGCTCGGCCAAGGTGGCGGGATCGGGCTCAATACCGGTTTCCTGCAGAATTTGACGGCTGATACGGTTCATCTTGTTGATGGTTTCGATCATGTGCACCGGAATACGAATGGTGCGTGCCTGGTCAGCAATGGAGCGGGTAATGGCCTGGCGAATCCACCAAGTGGCATAGGTCGAAAACTTGTAGCCACGGCGGTATTCAAACTTGTCCACCGCCTTCATCAAGCCCACGTTGCCTTCCTGGATCAAATCCAGGAATTGCAAGCCACGGTTGGTGTACTTCTTGGCAATCGAAATCACCAAACGCAAGTTGGCCTCGATCATTTCACGCTTGGCCAAACGGGCACGGTTTTCACCGGACACCATTTGTTTGTTGATCGCGCGCAAGTCATTCAAAGGCAAAGAAACCGCGTCTTGAATGGCAACCAGCTTTTGCTGCAATTCGTTGATCGCAGGAATATTACGCGCCCAGGTTTCAGCCCAAGCCGCGTTCGATGCGCTGAATGTATCTACCCAGGCCGCTTCCACTTCATGACCACGGAATTTATCGAGAAACTGCTCGCGGGGCACGCCCACGCGGTTTACGGCGATGTCGTAAATTTCACGTTCAATTTTGCGAACACTGTCCACTTGCTCACGCAAAATGCTGCACAGGCGCTCAACCTGCTTGGCAGTGAAGCGAATTTTCATGAACTGTTCGGCAATCGCTTCCTTGGCTTTTTTGTAGGCCGCAGAATTGTAGCCACCATCTGCACGTGCTTTTTTCAGCTTGGCAAACTGCTTTTCAATTTCAGCAAAAACCACCAGCGAATTCTTCTTGAGTTCTTCCAGCTGACGGGCCGACATGCCGGAGGTGGTGCCACCGTCATTGCCCTCTTCTTCGTCATCGCTGTCTTCGTCGTCGCTAACCTCTTCAGGCGCTGCGGCTTCAACCATGTCGTCTGTAATTGAGTCGTCAACGATGCCGTCAACCACTTCATCTACCGTCGACAAACCTTCAGCAATGCGCTGGCCCAGGCCAACCACGTCTTCGACAATGGCTGGGCACGCAGAAATGGCTTGCACCATGTCTTTCAGGCCAGCTTCAATTCGCTTGGCAATTTCAATCTCGCCTTCGCGAGTCAACAACTCAACCGTACCCATTTCACGCATGTACATGCGAACGGGGTCGGTGGTGCGGCCAAATTCAGAGTCAACGTTGCTCAACGCGGCTTCAGCTTCTTCTTCTGCGTCTTCGGCAGAAGTGCCCACGGGTGCGTTGTCGTTCATCAACAAGGCTTCCGCATCAGGGGCCTGTTCGTAAACAGTGATACCCATGTCGTGGAAGGTGCTGACCATGGCTTCGATCACTTCGCCGTCGGTTACATCGTCAGGCAAGTGGTCGTTGATTTCAGCAAAGGTCAGGTAGCCGCGCTCTTTACCCATTTTGATCAGGGTTTTAAGCTGGTTGCGGCGCAATTCGAGTTCTTCAACAGTGGCGTTGGCCGAGCTGAGGTAAGCCGAGTTGATCAGCGCTTTGTCTTTGGCCTTGGAGCCGCGACCACGCTTGGGCATGATCACCAGGTCGGCTTTTTTGGCATCTGAATCGTCGTCTTCGGGCACATCGTCGGAGTCGATCGATGCGTCTGCACCGGAATCGATGTCCTCGTCGTCCTCTTCTTCAGCCTTGGGCTTGCCAGCCTTGGGCGGGCGTCCACGCCCCTTGGGGGCTTCAGCGGTTTGCGCTGGCGCCGCCTGTTCAACCACCTTGGGTTTGCGACCGCGTTTTTTGGGCTGCACTTCCTCAACAGCAACGGGCTCCGCCACCTTGGCGGGCTTGGCCGCCGCTTTGGCTACAGGCTTGGCTGCCTTGGCCACTGGCTCGGCAGCAGCTTCAACCACTTTGGGCTTGCGGCCACGCTTGGGCGTTTCATCGGCCACAACAGGTGCGGGTGCGGGCGCAGCGGCTTTCTTGCTCACAGGCTTTTCAGCAACAGGTGCTGTTTTCTTGGATTCTGTCTTCTTAACCACGGTGTTTACTTTCGCTTCTTTTACAGTTGCCTTTTGAGGAGAAACCTTCTTCCCTGCCATTGACGACGCTCCCTTGCGTTTGGATGCCTTAGTGGAGGATTCCTTCTCCGGCTTTTGGCCACCAGGAATCTGTGTGTGTGTATCGGTTTGCTGAGAACTCACGGTTTGTGACTTCGCAGACTTGGTTTTGTGGCCGGATTTGGCTTTCTGTTCCTGTGTTTTTGAAAAAATGTTGAGTATTTTGAACATTCATTCCCTGAACAACTCAATAACAGCCACCTAATGCGCAAATGCGCACTACAAAAAGATGCAAAAGCTGCACCGTAACCCTTAATTATAACTGATTAACTCGCTTTTGTTTTAATTCTTGGAAGCGTTGCATGCACTCGTGATACCAACGGAGTTGCTCCCCCTGTGTGGGCATCTCGGCGGTTAGCCGCTCCAGCTCAGCCTTAAACCACAGCTCGCTACATTGATACACGCCAGAACGCAACTCGGTTTCAAAATCGAGGGAATCATCCAAACTGCGCGCTTCTTTCAGAACCGAGTTAACCCAATTTTGATGCACTTCGTCATTGAAGGCATGTTGAAGCCTAGCCTCTAGCAAGTTGGGGTCGTTTCTGACTTTTTCAAGCAAATGAACAAAACTGTGCACCTCGGCTGCGGGGTCTTGCTCTCGCTCGTACAGCTCAAGCAATGAATTACACAACTCCACAAGCTGAGGTGCGCGAATAACCCGCGCAGCCAGGCTTAATAACGGCGATTTTGCAGTGGGCCTGGGGCCCCAATTGTTTTGTAATGGCTCGTCGTCGAACTTTCCAAACCGTTTACTGAACTTCTTGCCGGAAAATTTGCCCTGCTGCCCATTTTGCTGCCCACCCTGAAACTGCCCCTTGTTTTTCGGCGAAAAGTAATCACCCCCGCCCTCGCGGCTTTTCAAACCCAAGTGGCGGCTAAGCTCCATGGGTGTGGCGCCCAGCAAATTCGCCAATGCACGCAACAACGACGACCTGTAAACGGTGGGCTGCATTTGCACAATTAAAGGCTTCAAAAATGAAATGGCAGCCGCACTGCCCTCAATTTGCTGCAGGGGGTAGTTGCGCTCCAGGTAGCGCGCCAAAAATTCTGACAAAGAAGCAGATTGCGCCACCATGGCCTCGAAGCCATCTGGCCCTTCGGTTCGAATAAAAGAGTCGGGATCATGCTCGGCGGGCAGGAAAATGAAATCGGCCCGCTTGTTTTCGCTAACGTGTGGCAAACAGGCCTGCAGGGCGCGCCATGCCGCCTTTTGACCAGCCCCATCGCCATCAAAGGCAAAAACCAGCCGGTCAGTTTGTTTGAATAATTTCAATACATGATCAGGCGTTACTGCTGTACCCAGCGTGGCCACTGCGTTCTCGAAACCCCACTGTGCCAAGGCCACCACATCCATGTAACCTTCGGTCACCAAGGCATAACCCATTTTGTGAATCGCCTGGCGCGCCTCGAACAGGCCATACACCTCGTGCCCTTTTGAGAAAACTGGCGTTTCGGGGCTGTTCAGGTATTTCGGCTTTTCGTCGCCCAGTACACGACCACCAAAACCAATTACCTGCCCCTTGGCATTGCGAATGGGAAACATGATGCGACCGCGGAATGCATCGTACCGACGGTTGCTGTCGCTGATTTTGGTCAGCCCGGCCAAATCCAGCTGGGTATTGCTTGCGTAATTCTCGACCACGGCTTCCAGGTTTTGGTAAGTATCGGGCGCGTAACCCATGCCGTAGCGGGCGGCCACTTGCCCGGTCAATCCGCGGTTTTTCAGGTAATTAATGGCCACCGGGCTTTTTTTAAGCTGTGCCTTGTAATAGTTGGCGGCGCGTGTCAGCAACTCAACCAGCTCTTCCCGCTCGGAACGCACCTCGGCCGGTACATCCATGCCTTTTTCATAAGGCACATCAATGCCCAAATTGCCCGCCAGGTTTTCAACAGCCTCAGGAAATGTAAGCCCAAGGTGTTCCATCACAAACCCCACTGCATTGCCATGTGCACCACAACCAAAACAGTGATAGAACTGCTTGGACGGACTGACCGTGAATGATGGAGACTTCTCGTTGTGGAATGGGCACAAGCCCTGCAAGTTAGCCCCGGCCGCTTTTAACTGCACATAACGCCCCACCACATCGGCAATGTCGAGGCGGTAGAGTAAGTCATCAATAAAGCTTTGAGGAATCATGCAGTTTGGGTGAATTCACATGCAGAAAAATCAGAGCCAGTGGCCCGACTTCTAGAATAACAAACCCAAAGGGGAGGAAACGAGCAGTTGGTTTGCGATGGGCCAGCTTATTTGGCCAAAGCGGCCTTGACCAGCCCAGATACTTTGCTCATGTCAGCCTTTCCAGCCAGCTTGGCTTTCACTGCGCCCATGACTTTGCCCATGTCTTGCGGGCCAGTTGCGCCCACTGCCTGAACAATGGCCTGAATTTCGGCCACAACTTCTGCTTCGGACAATTGCGCGGGAAGATAAGATGCCAAAACAGCAGCTTCGGCTTTTTCAACCTCGGCCGACTCTGGCCGACCACCCTGCTCAAACTGGATGGCGGCTTCGTTTCGTTGCTTGATTTGCTTTTCGATGATGGCGAGGACCGCCCCATCGTCGAGTTCGACGCGTTCGTCGACCTCTTTTTGTTTGATTGCCGCTGAGAGCATTCGAAGCGTTGTGAGCTTTGCCTGCTCACGGGCCTTCATGGCCTGCTTGATGTCTTCAAGAATTTGCGCTTTCAGTGACATGCCAAACGAATCAATACATTTTCTTGGGCAACATTTGGCTGCGCAGGCGCTTGTAGTGGCGCTTTACGGCGGCAGCTTTCAGGCGCTTACGCTCAGCGGTTGGCTTTTCATAGAACTCGCGTGAGCGCAGTTCAGTCAACAGACCTGTTTTTTCGATAGTGCGCTTGAAGCGACGCAGGGCAACTTCAAATGGCTCGTTTTCTTTAACGCGAACGTTTGGCATATGGCTCCAATCGGGTGTTCGTAAGTTGTTTTTCAGCTCTTTTCTAACCCCTAACCCATTGATTTCACATATTTTTTTATGCAAAACCCAATGAGTTAGAGCAAAGAGTTACCGCCAAGAATCTGGCAAAGACCGAGATAGTACCATGCGAAAGCCGGCTTTCTCAAGGGTTTTCAACTATTTTGGGTCCAATATTGCATGGGCCGCAGTGTAGCCACTGGCCCAAGCCCACTGGAAGTTGTAACCACCCAACCAGCCAGTTACATCCACCACCTCGCCGATAAAGTACAGGCCTGGAATTTTGCGCGACTCGAGTGTTTTGGGCTGTAAATCGGCGGTGCTAACACCACCGCGCATCACCTCGGCTTTTTTGTAGCCTTCGGTGCCACTGGGCACCAGCTGCCAGGCTGCAATTAACTGCGCCAAGGGCCCCAGTTGCTTTTTTCCCAACTCCGCCACTTTGCGCCCTGCAATGGCCTGCAATTCCGGTTTATTCAGCCAAGCCTGCACCAAACGCTTGGGCCAGTGCGGCACTTGCGCAGCAAACCAGTTCTCGGCGTTGGCTTTTGCACCCAGCGTGGCTTGCAGCAAATCGGTTTGTAGCGCCGCCGCGTCTGTGTCCTTGCCAGCCAGGTTAAGCGTAATTGGCTTGCCCGGGTTCCAGTACGTAGAGGCCTGCAGCACGGCGGGGCCACTTAAGCCCCGGTGGGTAAACAACAAGTCTTCATCAAACCAGGGGGCATTGGAATCGCTTCCGCGGCTATACACTGGTAGCGCCACACCAGCCAACCCTACAAAGGGCTCCCACATGCCGGAATCAAAAGTAAGCGGAACCAGTGCAGGTCGTTGATCGACCAGTGTGTGGCCAAACTGCTTGGCCAGCTTCAGGCCAAAATCGGTGGCGCCAATTTTGGGCACTGGCAAGCCCCCACTGGCCACAACCACATTGCGGGCCTGTAAGGCACCCGCTGTAGTGCTTAATTTGAACTGGCTACCGTCATGTTCCACTGCATTCACGCTGTGGGGGCGAAACCACTTCACTTTGCCTGCATTGCATTCGGCTGCAAGCATGTCAATGATGTCGTCGCTTTTGCGGTCGCAAAACAACTGGCCTTTGTGTTTTTCATGAAAGGGTATGTTGTATTGCTTCACCAGCGCAATAAAGTTGGCGGGTGTATAACGCGCCAAGGCGGAGCGGGCAAACCTTGGGTTTTCAGATATGAAATTGTCCTCAGACACCTTCACATTGGTGAAATTGCAACGCCCACCACCACTGATCCGAATTTTTTCAGCCAGTTTTTCACTGTGGTCCAGCAATGCGACCCGCAAACCACCCTGCCCGGCTTGCGCGGCACACATGAGGCCGGCAGCACCGGCACCAATCACAATGACATCAAATTGCTGCATGGCTTATTGCTTGGTTTGGTGCTTGGTGAACAGCCTCAATTGCATCCAACTGACGCGCAAATCCATGCGGCATTTCCTGCGGATTGTTCAACCACATTTCAATTAAACGTGCGGTTGATTCTGCGTCAATATCGGGGTGTGGATCAGGCTGTTCGGTAAACAGGTTTTCGGGCTCGGAAATACACCAGGTGCCGCCAGCCTTCACACCATCCATTCGGGGGCTGCGGTAAGGGGCTGCCACTGGTTCGCCTTCATGGCCGCGCAACACCAGCGCAGTGTGGCCTGTTGCGCACAGCACCTCGCGTTGCAAATTCCAGAATTCTGGATGGGTGTAACTGGTCACCAGAAGCGCATTGCTGAATGCGCTTGGCACCATCAATTTGACCAAGGTGTGGGTGCAACTGCGCACACCCAGTACCTTGCGGGTTTGCAACAAGGCTTCAATACGCGGATAAATTTGCGCCATGGGCATGTACACGGGTGCGGTGTGGGGCATGTGAACGGCATTCCAGTTTAAATGGGCAAACACTTGCGCACTGGTAACGCGCCCGGTGAAATCGCTTTGCAAACCATGTACGAGTACAGGGTAGCCGCGTTGCGCCAAAAGGCCTGCCAGCAAGGGGGTGAAGTTGGGTTTGCGCCGCGCCCCGTTGTAACTGGGGATCACAATGACAGGTTTGCCCTCGGCCCGGGATTGCGCGTTGAGCGCCTGCAGGGTGTGAAAATGAGGCGAATGGCTTTCGTCAGGCCAGTGCTGGGCAATGGCTTGCAAAAAACCAATCAACTCGTCGTGGCTTTCGCCTTTGACCCGCAATGCGATGAGTACTGCACCCAGTTCAAAATCCGACACCTCACCGCGCAAAATGGCTGAAAACAGGGTTTTCGCTTGCTCGCGGGGCAAGCCACGTGCGCCATCCTTCCCGCGACCAATTTCTTTAATGAAGGGGGCACAAGAAAATTTGTCGGCTTGAGCGGAGTTGGACATAGGGTCTTGAAAAATACTTAAGACACCATTGTAGCAAGGCTGGCCTGTGCGCGAATCAGTTTGCGAATTTCAGGCACGCACGAACCACATTGGGTGCCGCATTTCAGGCTGCCTTGCAAACCACTAAGCAATTGGTTTTCGTCGGCGCACAGGTTTGAACCGGGACTTTTTGCACAGGCAATTGCAATGCCCGCCTGTATGGCCTGTTCAGACACACCCACGCAGTTGCACACCATGCGCACTGCCTCGGTTTGCACGCCTGGAGGCTGGCTTGCGGGTGCGAGCAGAAAGCTGCGCAAGGGCATGACATCAAGCTGCTGGTCGAAATAATTGCGCAACCAGCCTTCTGATTCAATATTGCCAGCGAGGAACACTTTATTCAGCGTGGCAGTTTGGCCTTGTGGCGAGGTTTGAACTTTCACGCCAATGCGGCGGCGTGCGTCGGTTTTCGGGTCGGAATACACCATGACATCGCCGCCCTCGCATTCAAACAAAGCTTGCAGGCGATCAATCACTTCCTTGGCAGGTGCCTGTGCACTGGCTGCGCGAAACAGCACACCGGTCTGCTCGCGGCCCACGGGCACGCACACCGCCGCATCAAATTCGGCATACAGCGCACGGGCCTTCTGCCACAGGCCAAGCCAATGTTCACTATAGACAAACACAACCACCTGCCAGGGCAAGTGCACACGTTGAATGTTCACAGCGGAATGCTTCAGTTCCGGTTGTTTGGAATAGGGGTCGAACGCTTCAATGGTGAGCGCATTCACACCACCCACACCCGATTTTCCACCGAAAAATTCTGGTCCCCAATGCATGGGCAACACGGCTTGGTTTCGCGCAACCGACTCATCCTCTTTCGCGCGCAAGGTGATGGTGGCGCGGCGAGACTTCACCGACACCCAGCTTTGTGGCTTCAGGTTCAGGCGCTTGAAATCGGTCGGGTGCAAGGCGATTGCAGGCTCGGCTTCATGCGAGAAAAATTCAGCCAGAGTGCCGGTGCGGCTTGCGCCATGCCACTGGTCGCGCAAACGCCCTGTGTTCAAGCGCCATGGAAAGCGCGCATCAGCCTCTTCGGCCACAGGTTCATAATTGGCAAATACAAACTTGGCCCTGCCTGTGGCGGTGGGATAAACCCCATCTTCGTACAGGCGGGCTTTGCCTTCAGCTACTCCCTCGGGCATGGGCCACTGTTGCGGCCCCCTTGTCTCCAACACCGAATAGCTTAAACCAGTGATGTCGAGATCACGGCCACGTGTGGTTTCGCGGTGCTCATTGAAAATTTCTTCAGTGCTGGTGTAGGGCATGAATGCGTCGGCCGTGTTGTGAAGGCGCGGGCTTTCCACACCCAGCTTTTGTAACTCCACTTCCAGCCGCCTTGCAAACTCCACCACAATTTGCCAATCGTTTTTTGAATCCGCATAGGCAGGCATGGCAGGCCGCACGCGGCTGATGCGCCTTTCGCTGTTTGTGACCGTGCCTTCTTTTTCACCCCAAGTGGTTGCTGGCAATAACACATCGGCATACTGCACAGTGGCTGGCGTTAAATAGGCATCTTGCACCACCACCAGCTCGGCGTTTTGCAAAGCACGTGCCACTTTCTGCGAATTGGGCAATGAATGCGCGGGGTTGGTACACGCCACCCAAACAGCTTTTATTTTGCCTTGCTCCAGTTGATCAAACATTTCAACTGCGCTGGCACCCGGTGTGGCACTGATTTGCTTCACACCCCAAAATGCAGCCACCTCAGCCACATGCGCTGGGTTATTCAATTCACGGTGTGCAGGCAGCAAGGTAGACAAACCACCCACTTCGCGGCCACCCATGGCATTGGGCTGGCCTGTGAGCGAAAACGGGCCTGAACCTTCTTTGCCGATTTGCCCTGTGGCCAGGTGCAAAGCAATCAGCGATGTGTTTTTGTCGGTTCCGGTGGTGGCCTGGTTCAACCCTTGGCAATACAGGGAGAGTGTCCTGTTGCTTTGGGCGAACCAGGTGGCGGCAGTCACAATGTCGCCTTCCGGAACTCCGCACACACTGGCTGCCAGCTTGGGCGTGTAATCAACCAAGCCTTTGGCCACTGCGTCGAAGCCTTCTGTGTGTTTGTTGATGTAGGCCATGTCAAGCCAACCGTTTTGCATCATCACGTGCAACATGGCGTTGAACAACATCACATCGGTGCCAGGCTGAATTTTCAAATGCAAATCAGCCATGAGCGCGGTGTCGGTTGCGCGTGGGTCGACCACAATCAATTTGTGGCCGGGCTTGGCAGCGCGCGCAGCTTCAAGCCTGCGGTAAGCCACTGGGTGCGCATACGCCATGTTGGAACCGGCGATAAACACGCAATCGGCCAGGGCCAAATCGTCGTAGTTGCAAGGTGGCGCATCAGCACCCAGCGTGCGTTTGTAACCGCTCACAGCGCTGCTCATGCACAGGCGTGAATTTGTGTCGATGTTGTTGGTGCCAATCAAACCTTTGGCAAGTTTGTTGAACACGTAATAGTCTTCGGTCAGCAATTGGCCGCTGATATAAAAGCCAACGCTGTCGGGTCCATAGGTGGAAATCAATCGCGCAAACTCGCGCGCGGTGAAATCAAGCGCGGTGTTCCAGTCGGTGGGGGCGACTTGCTGGTCGCGCTGAATGCGCAGCAAAGGTTGGCTTGCACGCACTTGCCCGTACACATTCACCGTGGCCGTTTCAGCCAGCTTGCTGCCTTTGCTGCACAGCTTGCCAAGGTTGGCCGGGTGTGTTTCGTCGCCCTTCACATCAATAATTTTTCCGCCTTGCGTGCGCACCACCACACCACAACCCACCCCGCAATACGGGCAGGTTGTTTTAGTGTTTTGAATGGCTTGCAGCAGTTCGGTCATTGGCTTCTTTTCCGAAAAATCAAATGCCGTGGTTCTTTACTTCACTGGCTTTCAAGTGCACGCGGCCATCGACCACCTGCACGGTGAACTTGGCGGTGCAACCTTCGTCGGGTTCACGTGCGCAGCCATCGGCCAAACCAATTTGCCAGTTGTGCAAAGGGCAGGTGACCGTGGTGCCGTGTACGATGCCTTGGCTCAAGGGGCCTTTTTTATGCGGGCATTCATCCAGCAAGGCAAACACCTGTTCTTCACTGTTGCGAAAAACCGCGATGTCTTGCCCTGTGGGGCGGCGCACAATGCGTGATCCCAACACGGGGATGTCTTCCACCGCGCAAATGTCAATCCATTCCATTTGAATTTCCTTCTGTTCCTCAAGTAGTGATGCCGACATTAGACCACCTCCGCCAGCTTGATTGGAATGAACTGGCGCAAATCAACCTGCGCTTCTTTGGGCTTGTGCCATGGGTCTTCTTCAATGGCCAGTGCTGCTTGCAGTTCGGCCCACAAGGCGTTGCGATTGGCGACATCATCGACCACGCGGGCCTTGGCGTGCTCAAGACCCACGCGCTCGAGGTAATGCACCGTGCGCTCCAGATACCAGCCTTCTTTGCGGTACAACTGCAGGAATGCACCACTCACTGCCATCACTTCATCGGAAGTTTTAACGCGGCACAAGAACTGGGCCACTTCGGTTTTAATGCCACCATTGCCGCCCACATAAATTTCCCAACCAGAATCCACTCCAATCACACCGACATCTTTGATGCCGCTTTCAGCGCAGTTTCGCGGGCAACCCGACACAGCCAGTTTCACCTTGTGGGGTGCATACATTTTGAACAAACCACGTTCAAGATCTTTGCCCATTTGCGTGCTGTCTTGCGTGCCAAAGCGGCACCATTCGCTTCCCACACAGGTTTTTACTGTGCGCAAACCTTTGGCATAAGCGTGACCGCTGGGCATGTCGAGGTCTTTCCACACGTCTTGCAAATCTTCTTTTTTCACACCCAGCAAATCGATGCGCTGGCCACCTGTTACCTTCACAGTGGGAATGTTGTACTTGTCGACCACATCAGCGATGCGGCGCAGTTCAGCGGCGGTTGTTTCACCACCCCACATGCGTGGCACCACCGAATAGGTTTTGTCTTTTTGAATATTGGCATGTGCGCGTTCATTGATGAAGCGGCTTTGTGGATCGTCCACTGCCTCGCCGGGCCAGGAGCTGATGAGGTAATAATTCACAGCCGGCCGACAACTCGCACAGCCATTGGGCGTGCGCCAGTTCATGGTCGCGAACACTTCTTCCTTGGTGGTCAAGTGATGCTTGAAAATTGCATCGCGAACCACTTGGTGGCCGTGGTCTGTACAGCCACACATGGGTTTTGTTTTCGGCGTGGCGGAATAATCAGCGCCCGCCGTGCTCATCAAAATCTGTTCACACAAACCTGTGCATGAACCGCAGCTTGCGCTGGCCTTGGTGTGCTTGCGCACTTCTTCAATGGTGAACAAACCTTTGGTTTTAATTGCCTGAACAATGGTGCCTTTGCACACACCGTTGCAACCGCACACTTCATCCGTGTCGGCCATTTTGCTGGCTTGGTTTTGCCCTTCATGGCCAGTGTCGCCAATGTTGTTCTGGCCGAACATCAGCTTCTCGCGAATTTCCTTGATGGCCTTGCCTTCACGCATCAACTTGAAATACCAGGAACCATCTACCGTGTCGCCGTACAGGCAGGCGCCAACCAGTTTGTCTTCTTTAATAACCAGCTTTTTGTACACGCCACCAATGGGATCGGAAAGCAGCAATTCCTCGCAACCTTCACCACCCATGAAGTTGCCAGCAGAGAACAAATCAACGCCAGTCACTTTCAATTTGGTGGAGGTAACAGACCCCTCATAGCGGCCAATGCCGAACTGCGCGAGGTGGTTGGCACACACTTTGGCTTGCTCAAACAAAGGGGCCACCAAACCGTAAGCAATACCACGGTGGCTGGCACATTCGCCCACAGAATAAATTTTGGGGTCGGTGATGGTTTGCATGGTGTCGCTAACCACCACACCACGATTGCACAGCAGGCCGCTGCTGGCGGCAAGCTTGTCGTTCGGGCGAATACCCACCGCCATCACGACCAAATCAGCATCGTGAATTTCACCATCGGCAAATTCAATTTGTGCAACACGGCCATCGGGCCCGGCATGCAAAGCCTTGGTGTTTTTCGCGAGTAAAAATTTGAGCCCTTTGGCTTCCAGGCTTTTCTGCAACAGGCCCGCTGCAGTGGGGTCAAGCTGGCGTTCCATTAACCAGGTGGGCAAATGCACCACGCTCACGTCCATGCCCTGAATGGCCAGACCGTTTGCGGCCTCAAGGCCCAGCAGGCCGCCACCGATTACGATTGCTTTCTTGTAATGCTTTGCAGCTTCCAGCATGGCTTCGGTGTCTGCAATGTCGCGATAGCCGATCACGCCGGGCAAGGTTGAGCCGGGCACTGGCAAAATGAAGGAATTGGAGCCTGTGGCCAACAGCAAGCGGTCGTATGGCGCAGCAGTGCCGTCGGCACATTTCACCACGCGTTTCACACGATCGATCTCAGTGACCTCTCGGCCCACGTGCAGGGTGATGTTGTTGCTGGTGTACCAGTCCCAATCATTGAGCACGATTTCTTCGAACTTCTGCTCTCCAGCCAATACCGGCGAAAGCATGATCCGGTTGTAATTGGGATGCGGTTCTGCGCCAAACACGGTAATTTCATACAGCTCGGGGGCAAGCTTTATTAGCTCCTCAACCACCCGGATACCGGCCATGCCGTTACCAATCACCACCAGCTTCTGTTTTTTGACGGACATCAGCATATATTCAATCCCAATTTACCAAAAAAAAACGGCCCCCGGCTGCACGAAGCAGCACGGACGCCGTTGTCCAACTCCCGTGGTCACTTTCGTAACCGTGGGAGACCTGTCAATCCACCTGCAGATCGCCGCCGTTGACGACCTACGCCCCTATCAATGCAAGGGGCGTGCCAGCCGATTCAATGTGGTTTTGCACCACAAAGAGGCTGATTCCGGTGAAATGGGGGAGTATTGGACGGGCTGGCTGGCACCCAACTAGTGCAGCGCACCATTCTGTGTAGAACAGTGCGCTGGTTTGTTACAGCGTACAAAAACCGGTTGGGTCTTGAACTTGATTGGGTAAGGCCACGCTGGCACTGACTGTAACAGGCACGGGCAAGCGGTTGAAACTACTGACAAAAACAGGGTTGTAGCCCTGAATGGTCAAGGTGAGCGAATCGCCTTCCAACAATTGAACCGAGATACCCGGCAACTCGATTGCTTTCTCGCCATAGCCTTTCAACGGCGTAATTTGATCGTGCAACACGGTTTGGGTACCGTCGGCACGCTTAAGCCCAAGGCCCACATACACAATGGGCGCCTCCGGCGAAGCCGGGCCAACTGGCTCTACTTTCACAGTGGCTTTGGGCGTGCCCACGAAACAACCGGGCAAGTTCGCATTGTTCAATTCAACATACACGGGTTGGGCCAACTGCGCTGCCTGTGTTGAGGTTAAACCAGAAAACAGACCTGCCACGCCCGCCGCCACCTGCGTGGGTGCAGTAAACGCCGAGGCTGCGCGTACACCTTCCAGTTTTGGGCGGTTGGATGAATTGGACTTCACCTCAACTGCGGTGGGGTCATTTCTGCTGTCTTCAAGAACTGAAGCAATTTCGGGCAAGGGCACTGGGTCGAACCCCAGGTAATCCGCAGACCTGGATTGCCTGCCGCCCACCAAATGCTGGGCGAGGAACTGGAACATCATGTTTTTCAGCGGAATAACGCAACGGCCTGTTTCAGCATCCCAGTTGGCGGCGGGGCAGGTATTGCGTGTGGTTTTCAGCCAGATGAGGCTTTCATTGAAGGCATATTTGGCGCCTGTGCCTTCCAGCGCCATATTGGGGTCTTGCTGCACGCCCAAAGCATTGAGCAAGTGCCCGTATTTGACGAACAACAATTTCGCATCGGCATTCACCTTGCGATAGCACTCAAAGTTTTGAATTGCTTCATTCAGGTTAAACAACACATCAGTAGCACCTTGAACAAAAAAGGCAGGCACATCTGATTTCAGGTTCATGCCTCTGGGCAAGTTTGCAGACAAGTCGCAGTAGGAAACGGAGCCTTGCGAGCCCAATCGCTTTGCGATTTCCTCCGACACCACACCGGTGGTGTTGGCCTGCGCCAAACCCTCAAACAGGAAAGGATCGTAGCGCCCACGGTTGCTTTGCAAACCACCGGCCACCAAACCGTTGAGGTACGTGGTTTTGGGCACACCGCCGGGGTTCAGGCTGTAGCGCAAGTCGTACCAGGTGCCGTTGGGCACCATGGCATCAATTCGGGGATCAAGCCCGCTGCCAATCAATTGAAAAGCACCACCATAACTGCGACCAATGGTGCCTACCACCGGGTTCAATGTCCCGGCCTTGCTGCGGTAACCCAGATTGGGCAAATTGGCTTCGGCCCAATCCAGGATGGTTTTTAAGTCTTTGCCCTCAAATTCAGGATCAAGAATGGTGACATTGCCACCGGTGTCGCCGTGACCGCGCTGATCATAAGAAATCACGTACCAGCCTGCACGCCCGGCGATCGGTTCTTTTTCGTTGTAGGCCACTTGCAGAGTGTCTACACCAATTTCGGAGGTTTGTTGGGCCTCGTCGAAATCAAGCGTTGCAGCGCGGTTGCCGCCAAAGCCGTGGGAGTGCAACAACAGGGGAGTAGCCTCGCCCGCATCCAACTCCGGAAAATAGACAGTTAACGCCAAATCTGTGCCGTCAAATGCCGGGATGACGACCTGCTCAACACGTGCGGCATGGCCTGTGGCCGTTTGCTGGCTTTTGACCCGCAACGGCATTTCAGTTTCAGAAGGGCTAAGGCCACCACCGCCGATTGAGCCTGTATTGCCAACCCTTGCCTGGTCAGTTTCCGACAGGCAACCCGCAAGCCCAACTACCAACAGCAGTGGCCCCAGCAGTCTGCTTACACTGATCAACATTAAGTGTCTCCGATTTGTAATGTTTTGACTATTACTAGCACTTGAAGCCTTTCAGATTCAATTGCTTATCGAAGCCACGCTAAAATAAAGAGTTGATTCCATTCTGGCCGCCTGAAGTGACTTCTGCTGCAAATTCTCCGAAAATCGTGCTTGGTTTTGAAAGCTCCTGTGACGAAACTGGCGTAGCACTGTGCACCACCGATGGCCGCATTCTTGGGCAAGCACTGTATTCTCAAATTGCAATGCACAAGGACTACGGCGGCGTGGTGCCCGAACTGGCTTCACGCGATCACATTCGCCGCCTGATTCCGCTGATGGATGAAACCTTTGAACAAGCCGGCATTGCCTTACAGGATGTTGATGCCATCGCCGTAACCACAGGCCCCGGTTTGCCAGGCGCGCTGATGGCAGGTTGCGCCTTTGCCTACAGCCTGGCGATGGGTTTGAACTTGCCTGTAATTCCTGTGCACCACCTGGAGGGGCACTTGCTGTCACCTTTGCTTTCTTCGAACCCACCTGCCTTTCCTTTCACCGCGCTGTTGGTCAGTGGCGGGCACACGCAACTGATGGGTGTGGAAGGCCTGGGACGTTACGCCCTGCTGGGTGAAACGTTGGACGATGCGGCTGGCGAAGCGTTTGACAAAACCGCAAAAATGATCGGCCTGCCTTACCCAGGTGGCCCGGCATTATCAAGACTGGCAGAAAGTGGAAATGCGGAACGCTTCAAACTGCCCCGGCCCATGCTGCACAGTGGCGATTTCATGTTCAGTTTTTCTGGCCTTAAAACCGCAGTACTGACCACCGCCATGAAACTGGCAGGGGTTAGCCAACCTTCTGAAACCATGGTGATCAGCGACACCGACAAAACTGACCTCGCAGCCAGTTTTCAAGCGGCCATTGTGGAAACCCTGGTGAAGAAAGCCTTGGCAGCTTGCCTACAGCAAGACCACAAGCGCTTGGTTGTGGCCGGTGGCGTGGGTGCCAATCAATTGCTAAGAGAACAATTGGTGAAAGCGGCGCGCAAACGTGGTGTGGAAGTTTACTTCCCCGAGCTAAGCTTGTGCACCGACAATGGTGCGATGATTGCTTTTGCAGGTGCCATGCAACTGGCCATGAACCCAGCGCTGCTGGATGCGCGGGATTACGGCATGCGCACTCGCCCCAGGTGCGAACTGGCCACCCCGATGGAAATTTAAAATGGAAATTTAAATTGAACCCATCGACAGCAAATGCCACTGACTGTGTTTACCGTTTCGCCTCTTGCAGCACCCATGATAAATGCATCTGAATGCCCCATTTGCTACGAAATACCTTCCCCAAAGAACAATCCAGAAATTGAACTTTGCAACAACCAGCACACTGCGTGCACAAATTGCGCACGCAAATTGGCCAATCAGGCGATTGCACAGGGCATGGACCCGCGTTGTATGATGTGCCGGGCACCAATTACCGCAAGCAATATTCTCGTTAATCCAATAGACGCCGCGCTTCACCGCTTGCGCGAGGAACCATCCAACCCCAACTATTGGGCACAACTTGGTTTGACCTTGGGCACCGATGAACATGTAATTTTCCAGGGTAAAGCGTATTCCAAACAAAGGTGTTTTAACAAAGCCGCAAAGCTGAGTGCCTAGAAACTCGGGCAAGCACCAATTACCATAGGGGTTCTGAAAAAGGTATTCTTTAAAGCTGTCAAAGAGGTACCCCCTATGAATGCGCCCACCGAAGACTTTGTACTGAATGCCGCCCAGCGCGCAGAAGTAATCGCAGGACTGAACCAGATTCTGCCCGCACACGCAGTTTTGCATGAAGTTGAAGACACCAAACCCTATGAATGCGATGGCCTGAGCCTGTTTCGGCAGCTGCCCATGGTGGTGGCCTTGCCGGAAACAGAAGATCAAGTCGTTCAAATCCTGAAACTGGCCAATCGCCTGAATGTTCCGGTGGTTGCTCGTGGCGCGGGCACTGGTTTGTCTGGCGGTGCACAGCCCCACAAGCACGGCATTCTTCTGGGCATGGCCAAGTTCAACAAAATCCTGAAAGTGGATGTGCAATCGCGCAGCGCTGTGGTGCAGCCTGGTGTTCGCAACCTGGCCATTTCCGAGGCCGTGGCCCAACACCAGCTTTACTACGCACCCGACCCCTCCAGCCAAATTGCCTGCACCATTGGCGGCAATGTGGCCGAGAATAGTGGTGGCGTGCATTGCCTGAAGTACGGCCTTACCGTGCACAACGTGTTAAAGGTGCGCGCCATTACCATTGAAGGCGAAATCGTTGAGTTCGGATCTGAAGCACCCGATGCTCCCGGCCTTGAATTGATGAATTTGGTGATTGGCTCTGAAGGCATGCTGGCTGTGGTTACTGAAGTCACCGTAAAACTGGTGCCCAAACCCGCACTGGCACAGGTCATTATGGCCAGCTTTGACGATGTAGCCAACGCAGGCAATGCCGTGGCTGCCGTGATTGCTGCCGGCATTATTCCCGCTGGCCTCGAGATGATGGACAAACGCGCCAGCCAAATGGTTGAGCCTTTCGTGAAAGCCGGTTACGACACTGAAGCCGAAGCCATTTTGCTGCTTGAAAGCGATGGCACCCCGGAAGAAGTGGCCGAAGAAATTGCGGAAATGACCCGCGTGCTGAACGGCTGCGGTGCCACGGCCATCAAGGTGTCGCAAAGCGAAGCTGAGCGCCTGAAGTTTTGGGCGGGGCGCAAGAATGCATTTCCTGCTGCTGGCCGCGTGTCACCCGACTATTATTGCATGGACGGTACCATTCCCCGCAGAAGCCTGGCCCGTGTACTCAACGCCATCACCGAGATGGAAAAGAAATACGACATGCGCTGTGCCAACGTGTTTCATGCAGGCGACGGCAATTTGCACCCCCTGATTCTGTTTGATGCCAACAAGCCAGAGGAAATTAAACGCGCCGAAGACTTCGGTGCCGAAATCCTGGAACTGTGCGTGGAAGTAGGGGGCACCGTGACCGGCGAACACGGCGTGGGTATCGAGAAAATCAACCAGATGTGCGTGCAATTTTCACGTGCTGAACTGGATGCATTTTTCGCAGTTAAAAAAGCCTTCGACGAACCTGGTTTGCTCAACCCTGGCAAGGCCATTCCAACCCTGCACCGTTGCGCTGAATATGGCCGTATGCATGTGCATGGTGGCCAAGTGCCTTTTGCAGACCTGCCCCGCTTTTAAAAGAACGAGACCATGAGCGACTTTATCGACGACCTGTGTAAGCAGGTGGAACTGGCTGCACGCAACAACACGCAAATTCGCCCGGTGGGTGGCGGCACCAAAAACTTTTACGGTGGCCCCTTGCAAGGCATTGAGGTGGACATGCGCCAATGGGCTGGCATTGTGGAGTACGAGCCAACGGAATTGGTAATCACGGTAAAACCAGGCACGCCGCTGGCTGAAGTGGAAGCGGCACTGGCTGCGCAAAAACAGGAATTGGCATTTGAGCCACCAAGATTCGGCGCCGCTGGTACCATTGGCGGCGCAATCGCCAGCGGCCTGGCTGGTCCAGCGCGTTTAAGCAAAGGTGGCGTAAAAGACTATGTGCTCGGCTGTACCCTTTTGGATGGCAAAAGCCAACTGCTGCACTTTGGCGGCGTGGTGATGAAAAACGTGGCCGGTTACGATGTATCCCGGGTTATTCCCGGCAGCATGGGCACGCTGGGCATTGTCACTGAACTGTCGATCAAGGTCATGCCGGTTGCACCCGCTGAAGCCACCCTGCAGTTCGAGATGGACGTCAACAAAGCCATTTCGCAAAGCAATGAATGGTTGTCCAAACCCTTGCCCATTTCGGCCACATTCTTTGAGAATGGCAAGCTGACTGTGCGCCTGCGTGGTGCCAGCGCCGCGGTGCAGGCCGCCATTAAAAACATGGGTGGACAGGAAATTGAGGTGCAGCAGGCACAAGCCTTCTGGACCAGCGTACGCGACCAGCAACATGAATTTTTCAGCCGCGAAGGTGATTTGTGGCGCTTGGCCGTGCCACCCACCACAGTAGATTTGGCCATGCATGGTCAAAGTGTGCATGAATGGGGCAGTGGTTTGCGCTGGTTCCGTGCAGATGACTCTTCTGCTGTAAATGCCGAACAAATTCGCGCAATGGCCAAACGCGTAGGCGGCCATGCCACTTTGTACCGAACTGCCAACGAAGCTGCGCGCGTTCACGCATTCCAGCAACCCGATGCGGTGATGCTGAAACTACAGCGTCGCCTGAAAGAACAATTCGACCCGGCTGGTGTGTTCAGCATCAACCGCCTGTCACCTATTTTGTAAGCAGAGCCCATGGACACCCAACTCGCAGACTGGATCAAAGACACCCCCGATGGCATCGCCGCCGACGCCATTTTGCGCAAGTGCGTGCACTGCGGTTTTTGCACAGCCACCTGCCCAACTTACCAAATACTGGGCGACGAACTGGACAGCCCACGCGGTCGTATTTACTTGATCAAGCAAGTGCTTGAAGGCAAGCAGGTAACCCGCAAAACCCAGCAACACCTGGACCGTTGCCTCACCTGCCGCAACTGCGAAACCACCTGCCCTTCCGGCGTGAAATATGGCCAGTTGATCGACATTGGCCGCAAAATCGTAGACGAGCGCGTAGAGCGCCCCATGGCTGAAAAACTGACCCGCGAAAGCCTGAAAATGCTCATGACCAACCGCCCCATGTTCACTGCGGGCATGGCCATGGGCAAGGCTGTGCGCGGCATACTGCCCGAAAGCATCAAGAAAAAAGTGCCTGCCAAGCGCGCCACCCTGCCATTTGCCAACACCGCACACACACGCAAAGTGATTTTGCTGAAAGGCTGCGTGCAGCCTGCAATGATGCCGTCGATTGACTCTGCAACATCGGTAATCCTCAATGCGCTGGGCATTCAAAGCATGGTGGTACAGGAATCAGGCTGCTGTGGTGCCGTGAAGTTTCACCTGAACGACCATGCGGGTGGACTTGCACAAATGAAAACCAATATTGATGCCTGGTATTCACTGCTACAAAGCGGCGAGGCTGAAGCCTTGGTGATGAATGCATCAGGCTGCGGCGTAACCGTGCGTGAATATGCACATCACTTTGAGAACGACAAGGAATACGCCGCCAAAGCCAAAATGGTTAGCGACAAAACTCTGGACATTGGCGAGTTCATCACCCGACAAAACGCCGACGGGCTGGCACGCCTTGGAACCAGAGTAAAGGCAGCCATTGAACAGCAACGCATTCCAGGCACCATTGCATTTCACCCACCGTGCACATTGCAACATGGCCAACAAATCAAGGGCGTGATTGAAAATGTGTTGACTACTCTTGGCTTCAAACTAACTCCAGTTGCGGACTCCCATTTGTGCTGCGGATCAGCGGGCACCTATTCAGTATTGCAACCCGAACTGTCCAAAGAACTGAAGAAACGCAAGCTGGCCAATCTGATGGCGGGCAAACCACAAGCAATAGCATCTGCCAACATTGGCTGTTTGGGTCATTTGGAAAGTGATGCCACTGTGGATGTTCGCCACTGGGTAGAGTGGGTGGCGCAAGCAGTTTAAATGGAACTGACATTCTTGCAATTTCACTAAGGTGTCCTTTTACCTTTTGAAAACGCAATTTAGTCACCATGAACCCAACCCAATTTACCAGTGCACCGCCCATTCAACACATGAGTTACAACGCTTCAGCGGGCACCGACCCCCTCCAGGGTAGTGGGCTGGTTGCTGCTGCCCGCCGACAAGCCTCACAAATTTTTGAATCTGAAGGGATTAATGTTGTTCAAGAGATTGTGAGCAAATGCAACGCCATTGAAAACCAGATGTTTCGTGGTGTTCCCGTTGCTACGCGAATGGCCTTGGGGGAATTTCTGGTGAGTCGCAGAATAACAAACCCCGGGGATTTGACGACACGTCAGGAAAATCTTTGCGCATGGGTGATGCTTGAACACACAGCTTTAAATCCGAGTCAAAAACTGTCTTTCAATCAACTGCAAAGCTTTGCGAAAAAGCCAGCTCAGTTAGACATTGCGACGAAGATTGCCAGTCAATTGTCATTGACACAGGAACGCTTCACCCGTTGATCACTTCCGGCAAATCACCTGCCTACGGCTGTAGTAGCCAGGGTGCGAGGGCACCACTGGCATCATCATGTCTGCACCGTCAATGCTGCGAAGCACATCCTCGGTGCAGGCAGTAACACCCAAACTGGCCAGCCATTTGGTCGCAGCCTCGTCAGCATCCAGTTCAAATTGACGGTTCATTGCATGCAGTTTTTCCATGGTGGCCGGGTTGCGTTCAATCGCATCAAAAGCCATGTCGGGTGTAGGCTGGCCAGCCAGTTCCATGGCTTTAGAGCCCAATTTTTTCTGATGCTCCAGGTGCACATGGGCGTACTCATGGGCGATCACAAACAACACGCCATCGGGTGTTAAGCGGTTCAAGAAGTCAGGATCCATGGTCAGCAGCGCGCCCTCGATGCGGTCTGACACGTAGGCCCTGCTCCAGGTTTTTGTCAGCTCAACCTCAAGCTTCATATTAGGCACTGTTTTACCCAACTGAACAATTGCATGGTCGATGTCAGTGCGGGTTGCCGCCTGTGCGCTTGAGTAAAACAAGGCAAAGCCCAGACAGGTGATCCATACAAACCGCAAGACTTCGACCCACACACGCCACATACTCCACTCCAACTTCGAGCAACATTACTGCTTAAGTGTAATCACGACATCGGCGCCATGCAATTGGCTAGAAACCGAATGGCTTCAGGCCGCTTGCAAACTGTATGGCGTCAAGGGGGCGCGAACTGGTCAAGGCATGGGTTTCAACCACCAGCGATTCAAACATGGGGCGCTGATCTTCGGTCAACTCAGCGCCGTCAAACTGAATGAACGGATCGGTCCCACCCTTGATCGTCGCCAACAAAGCCATTTCAAGTACGGAGCCTGGCAAATTCACATGATCCGAAGTAGACAACCAAGCGGCTGCCTTGCTGCGATTCTCCATGCCACCTTCCAACCACAAACACGCGCGACGCAAAGCATTGGTCAAACCGGTCATCGCCTCGGGATTTTCTTGAGCCCATGCACGGGTACAACCCAAGACTTTTTCTGGGGCCTTGGGCCACAAACCATTCGATGTCGCCACAATAGTGCCCAAACCCTCATTCACTGCCAAGGAATTGTAGGGTTCTCCAACACAAAAGGCGTCAATCAAACCCGCTTGCAATGAACCCACCATGCGGATCGGCGGTACCACTTCAAAGCGCACATCCTGATCCGGGTCAACATCGTTCAAGCGCAACCAACGGCGCAGCTGCAGGGTGTGCATCGAAAACGGGAACACCGTGCCGAATACCATCACACGCTCACCCCGGGATTTTGCCGCACGCAAGGCTGAGCCAAGGGTTTCACCCTCGACCAGCCCGGATATCAACGCCGCCAAGGCCTTGCTGACCGTAATCGCGTTGCCACTTCGATTCAACACCAATGGTGCCAATACATCTTTTTTGGGAGAACCACCCAAACCCAACTGAAGAGCGATAGCCATGGGCGAAAGCATGTGTGCCGCATCAATTTCACCGTAGGCGAGCTTGTCGCGTAGCGTAGCCCAAGACGCCTGCTTGATAAGTTCTACAGTCAAATTCTCCGCCTCGAAGAAACCCGTTTTCTGGGCCACCACAAACGGCGCAGAATCAGTCAAGGCGATCACGCCAATGCGAATTTCCTGTTGCATTACAAGCCACCTCCGCCCAACATTTCAAACACCTCAATCACGTTGCGGGCAGTGTCAACCAAACGCTGATTACGCTCCATGGCAAGCTTGCGCATGGCGTGGTAGGCCTCGTCTTCATTAAAATTGCGGTGCTTCATCAACAGGCCTTTGGCTTTGTCAATCAGCTTGCGGTCTGCAAGTTGATCCCGGGTTTTCTGCAACTCGTTTTTTAGCGCCTGAAACTCACGAAAACGCGCCACCGCCACCTGCACAATGGGTCGAACCCGATCCGGGTTCATGCCGTCGGCCACGTAGGCACTCACGCCAGCCTTGATGGCGCTGGCAATCGTCTCTTCGTTGTCTTCATCCGAAAACATGATGACCGGCTTGGGATTGCTACGCGACAACACGGCCATGTTTTCCAGGCAATCGCGATCGGGCGAGTCGATGTCCACAATCACGATGTCGGGTTGGGACACCGCCACATGCTCAACCAAACGATCAGCAGAACTGAGACGGGACACCAACACATAACCTGCATCAAGCAAGGCGCGTTCCAGTATGGCAGCGCGGCCTGGTTCTTCGTCGACCAAGAGTACTTTCAGTGGAGGTGTGGCGGCTTTGCCGGTTTTGCTATTGACCATGAACAGGTTTACTCATTCCTCAAGGAGCAAGGCGGGACATTGCCCATGAATCACCTTGCAAGGTGTAGGCCAGGCGATCGTGAAGTCGCGATGGACGGCCCTGCCAAAACTCAAAAAAATCGGGCACCAAACGGTAACCGCCCCAAAATGGTGGCCGCGTTTGCGGGTCACCCTGCTGTTCTTCCTGAGCCTGACGCACCCTGGCTTCAAGCACAGCACGGGAATCGATTACCTGGCTTTGCGGCGAAGCCCAAGCACCCAATCTGCTACCTGCCGGTCGAGACAGGTAATAGGCATCAGACTCTTCGGGACTGCACTTCTCTACCCGCCCCTCGATCCGCACCTGTCGCTCCAGTTCTGTCCAGTGGAACAGAATGGCTGCATGCGGGTTCTGCGCCAACTCCTGGCCCTTGCGGCTTTCATAATTGGTGAAAAACGTAATGCCGCGCGCATCCAGCCCCTTGATCAACACAATACGGGCCGAGGGTCGCCCCTTTGCATTGACCGTCGCAAGTGTCATGGCATTGGGTTCGGGCAAATCCGCAGTCAAAGCCTGGTCAAACCAAAGCTTGAAGAAGTCGAGTGGATTGGCCAGGGCGTCGGCTTCGTCCAGTGTGGCTTGGGTGTAGTCTTTTCGAAGATCAGCGATCGACATAAAACAAAACTCCTGGGTGCTGCTAAAGGTATCATGACCTTTATTTTCACATGCAGACAGCACCACAATGAAGAGCAATGCCGATCTCATCGACGAATTCTGCACCACTTTGTGGCTTGAAGAAGGATTGGCCAAAGCCACACTGCAGGCTTACCGCAGCGACTTGCAACAACTGGGAAACTGGCTGGACGAACAGTTTGCGGAAAACCTGCTGCAAACCAGCAGTGAACACATCCGCAACCATGTACACGACCTGCTGGAATTAAAGCCCAGCAGCCTGAACAGAAAACTAAGCAGCTACAAACGTTTTTATTTGTGGCTGAATACCACCAAGCAACGCGAAGACAATCCCTGCACCCAACTGCAAAGTGCCAAACGCGGCTTGCGCATTCCCAAAACCCTGAGCGAGAAACAAGTACTGGACCTGCTAGCCGCACCCGACCTGAGCAACGCTGCAGGGCAGCGCGACAAGGCTATGCTTGAATTCATGTACGCCAGCGGCCTGCGGGTCAGTGAACTGGTGAACATGCCCTTGCGCGCCATTGACCTGAATGTTGGAGCAGTGAAGGTGCTGGGCAAAGGCAAGAAAGAACGCTTGGTGCCCATGGGCGAACCTGCAAGGCTGGCGATTCAGCTGTATTTGCAGCAGGCCCGTGGTGAGTTGTTGAAGGGGAAAACCAGCGACTTTTTATTCGTAACCCACTTTGGAACACCGATGACACGGCAAGGCTTCTGGAAAAACGTAAAGCGCCTGGCCTTGATTGCTGGAATCAACACCACAGTCAGCCCCCACGTGTTGCGGCACGCATTTGCCACGCATTTGATCAACCACGGCGCCGATCTGCGTGTGGTGCAGTTGTTGCTGGGCCACGCTGACATTGGCACCACCCAGATTTACACCCATGTGGCCAAAGAACACCTGCACACCTTGCTCAATCAAAGCCACCCACGATCAAAAAGTCGCTAAAATCGACGCCAAAGCCCAACAACAAGGAGACACTTTTGCTTAATTTTGCCGCTGGCCTGCTGATCGCCTATTTGATTGGTTCTATTTCATTCGCAGTGGTTGTTTCCAAATTCGTGGGTTTGGCCGACCCACGCACTTACGGCTCAAAAAATCCTGGCGCCACGAATGTGCTGCGAAGCGGCAACAAAAAAGCAGCCGTGCTGACTTTGTTGGGTGATGCCTTGAAAGGCACGCTCGCCGTGGCCTTGGCCTTCCATTTTCAAGACCAATTGGGTTACAGCCGCACCGACATTGCCTGGATTGGATTGGCTGCATTCATCGGCCATTTGTATCCGGTTTTTTTCAAGTTTGAAGGCGGCAAAGGCGTTGCCACCGCCCTGGGCGTACTGCTTGGTTTGAACTGGGTACTGGGCCTGGCCACCGCCATTACCTGGATTGTAATTGCCTACTTCTTCCGCTATTCCTCGTTGGCAGCCCTGATCGCCGCGCTGTTTGCTGTGTTTTACAACGTACTGCTGTTCGGAATTAATGGACAGGCTGCTGCAATCACGATTATGTCCGCATTGCTCATCTATCGACACAAGCAGAACATTGCCAATTTGATTGCAGGCAAAGAAAGCAAAATTGGGCAGAAGAAAAGTTAAGCACCAATATTGCTTTCTTGCTCTGTTTACTTAAGCGGCTGCTGGTTTCTGATAAAACTGCCAGTGGCCGGTATTGCCGGTTCCGTCGTATCGAAGTGTTGGCCAAGTGTCAGGATGGCCTTGTTGATCAACTGAAAAATTCTCGGGCAAATAAATATCAGGAGCATCGCCGTTTCCGTTTCTTATTACCACCGGTAGGCTCAAGGCGTTCAAAAATGCCGCACCGAAATCACCTTCTGCCTGTACCTCACGCTTCGCTTCAAGGGCCTGCAAAGTGGCTCGCGCATCACTTGACCAAGCCTTTGCCTGCTTTTTGGCAATTCCGATCATCAAGTTAACTTGCTTATTCTCAAGCGCAGGATTGTTTATCATGCCGCTTAAGGGAGCCTTCGTGGTTTGATCATAAATTTCCTGAATCTCGCTTGTGGTCAGATCGCTGCCAATTTGTGATACGCGTGTTGTAAAGTCCTCTTTGGACAACGCCTGTGCTGCCCCCCCCCATGCAGATCGCAACCAGCAACGATTCTTGTCTGGCGCCACGTTCTGCAAAACTCGCGTATTAAGGTCAGCCAATTCAGTAGTCAAAACATGCCCTCGAGTAATGTCGAGCAGCAATGGTGTTAACTCTTTCATTTTAGAGACGATATCTGACGGGATATCTTTGACCTCCGAGGCAATATGCGCAGAAATGGCTGCCATTGCACTGCGGTTCTCATGGTATTTCTTGACCTCAACTTCGCTGGGTGGACTCGCACCCTCGGGGTAATTTGTGAGAAACACCCGTTCATAATCTTTTTGCAGAATGTGCAGTTGCTTGGTTCTTGGTTGACCTGCATGGTTCAACACCTTGCCCCACATGGCCACAACCCACTGATTATTAGATAATTTATTGGTGGCTTCCACACGGAAAGAGGTTGCTGCTGCCCCGCTACGCGCCGGAACAACTGTCGGTGCGGACTCGGGCGTGGAAGATTGCGAACCCGACAAGGGATTGCCTACAAACTGACTCAGCTTGGTGTGGACGAAACCAGGAATTTCATTGGTTTGAGATGCGGACAAACCGATGACCGTGGGAGCTTGTTTGCCCTTTGAAACAGGCGCCCAGGCTTTCTGTAAAAAGTCACCGGTGCGCTTCAATTCAATAATCATTCGGGGACTCAACGGGTCTTTCAATTCAACATTCAAGGAACGGCCGTCCAGGTAAGAGATCAATGCTTTTGCGTTCGCGCTCGAACCCGGCTCTTTCTCGGCCAAAGCCATCAGATCCCGCTTCATCTGGGCTACCTGCACCACATTCACGGGGCTTCGAATGGCCTGACACATGCGCTCTTTCTGGTTGATTTGACCGACGTAGGCTCGGAATGCAGACCAACCCTCACGCACCAGTCTTCCACCCGCCAAGTTAATGAAATTACCTGTTGAAGCCTTCGCTTGCCGGAAGAAACCTTTACGCGCCTTGCTGGCAAGATCAGCCGAAATTTGACGCGCTGAAGCCAGAGAATTTGCGGCCCCGCCCGCCCCGGCTCGTTCGGTGAGCCACTGCCCCGCCTGTTGATGGAAGTCATTCAAAGTACGTTTGAAGGCGATCATTGAGCGGGGGTCAAGCGGCTTCTCCTTGGTCGATGCCGCCACTTCTGCCTCAAACTTCTTTAGAATGCCAACGAAGCGAGTCACTTCGTCGCCATGAATCGTCAACAGGTCATTGGGAAGAGCGGCAATAATCAAAGACGATGCCTCTACGGCGTGCTGTGGTGTAATCACTGCATGCTCAAGACTAACTGGTTTGCCATTGCGAAATAGCTCCCGCTGCAACACTTCGGACACATGACCGAGCAAAGTAAGGCGCACACCGATGTGTTCTTCCGGATTGCGAGCAAATTTGCCAGTAGGCGTAATAAACCATTTTTTCAGCCCACTCAACCCTGACTCCACTTTATAAGCCAGCGAAGGCGCATCCAGTGAAAGCGTCTCGGTATTGAACCCGGCAGCGACCAAGTTAATGGCCGCCAAATGATGCACATGCTTTCGCCCCTCAGGACGACTCATGAAGTTGAGCACATCATTGACACTTTTTTCTTCGTTGGCCCTCAGCGCGCCGCCCAAAGCAGCCAAGAACGAACGCTTGTCACCCCGAGATGTAGTGGGTGTGGGATTGCCTTCGTTTTGAAAAAGATTCAGATCAGAGCCAAACTCAGCCAAACGGTGACTCAGGGTCAGAGCTCGAGGCGCAACATGATTACCTGAGCCAGAGTTACCCAGAAGAAGGGCCTGGTTCAAACTGCAACCGTTTTCAATGGAGGGGGATTCCTTGCCATTGGCCAACATCGCCAGATTGAACGGTAAATCCTTAACATCCGACCGATTAACTGCAACGCGTGCACCCAATTCTTCGATTGCGCGCAAATCGACACCGGCCAACTCCACATCATGCTCAATATCCTCAAATTGTTTCCTCAATTTCTTGAGGTCGCCAAGCGCATCATTCACGTGGTCGATCTGGGTTCGAAGTTGAGACACTTCACCTGCGCGCCCCTCCTTTTTTGCAACATCCAAATCACTTTTAAGTTTGTCTAAGCTCTGATTGTGTTGATTATTCAGTTCGCTTAATTTCTTAGAGAAGGCCTCCAGTTTAGCCACCTGACTATTCACTTTAGGCTGCAATTCGGGCAACGTTACATTGATCACGTGCGAAGAACGTTCTTGGATATGTTTGTAACCCGCTTGTGCAGATTGCGCTGCTTCACGCAGTTGTGATCCGTCACGGACCTTGGTCAACCAAAGTTTGGCATACTTCCCCTCGAGTGTTTTGGTCGGAGAAAGTGCATCAAGTGTGGAACGCATAACCCGCTGTTCATCAAGCAACTTGCCTTGTTTTCGATTGCTGACTTCGACATGACGAAGTTCGCCAACCAGACCCTGTTTTCTCGCTTCAACAACCTTTTTCAACAATTCTGTTGATGTTCTAAGTTTTTCAAATACGGTAGTCACCGCTTTGATATCAGACAAAGCATCAATCGCCGCGAGCTCTGCATTGAGTTCTGCCTGAACTGTTTTTTGTTGTTTTTCAGTTTCAAGCTGCTTTTTAAGCTTGACTACTTTGCCCGAGAGTCCGTCCTGGCTGGCGACCTGCTGCACCACCTCGGAAATGGACTGACTTTTCGAGCCAAAATAGCTAAGAGGATTCAACCAACTCCAAACACTGCCGGATTTAACTTCAGGTTGTGGCGATGACGGCAAAGAAGATGTCGAAGTGTGGCGGGTTGGGGTAGCCGTCCCTCCTGACGTTGCAGGCGCTGGGGATGGCGAAACTATTGAGGAACCCGCTGGTGTTGCTGCTGGTGTTGCT
>NZ_DKTN01000017.1:47801-109773 GCF_002473065.1 Limnobacter sp. UBA7229
TGGTGTTGCTGCTGGTGTTGCTGCAGCGGGAGTTGCAGCCACTGCTGGGCCTGCTTTTTTCATGAGTCCAATGATGAAATTCTTCACATCATCCGACTTGTGACCACCACCCAGTTTTTCAACACGAACCGCCAACTCATCAACAATCGATTTCAACTCATTACTTACTTCTTCAGTGCCAGCAATCTGATGGCACTCAGTAAGTAACTCGATGACATTGGGCCGCGCCTGTGGTGAGCGTGTGAAATCCGCTTTGGTTTGAGTTGCAAGCAACTGTGAAGAAGGCCGAGGCTGAACCACCGATTTATTGGATGCGGCCGCCGGAATGGGCGGAACAACTGTGCCTTTTGAATTGGATGAAATAGGAGAATGCTGAGTCACGAATTAGCTCCGAGTCTGAATCATGGGGTCAATTTGAAGAATTCTTCTTGAGACTGTGAAGGGTCTGGAGTTGCTTGGAGGTGGTGACAACATTCAACTTTAAAACCGAGAGCAGCTCTTTGATATGGGGGCCGGGGACAAGTAGTCCGTCCGTAGATTGAATTTTCAACCCCAACAATGTTTGTTCAAGCAGATTGAGATTGCCGATAAGATCAGCTTGAAAATCTTCGGGAAGATCCTGGCCACATACTGACCGAGCCAGTTCATCGGCGGTGCTCAGTGCATTTTGCCAATGCAGCGCGGGGTTCTGCTTCAAGTCTGCGCTCAGTTTTTTCCAAATGGCTGATGCAGCCTTTGACAGGCCACCCTCACCCACAGTCTTTGCGCTAGAGGGTGATTTGGCTGCACTTTCCGCAACAACACTTTGAGGAGGTAAGGAGGGTGAATTCCCTACCCCGGAGGAACTGGCCGGCATGTATTCCCCTTGCCTGAAATTCAGTAAAACGACAGGGGAAATATCCCCTTTCATCTAAGGAACAAATGCGGCCGGAAAGTTCCTCCAGCTATTGATACATATCAGTTTCTACTGGCGTAAAACTGCGCCAGCGCGGCTGCAGTGTGCCCCGCTTTCTTGCCTTTCGCATTGGCCAGCGTTTGCGGGCTTCCCTGCGCCACCAATTGACCTCCGCCAATGCCAGCCTCGGGACCCATGTCGATCACCCAGTCTGCCTGGGCGATCAAGTCAAGGTCGTGTTCAATCACCACCACCGTGTGGCCCGCGTCCACCAGCCTGTGCAGCACGGCAATCAGCTTTTCCACGTCGTTCATGTGCAAGCCAACAGTGGGTTCGTCCAACACGTACAAAGTGGGCGGGCTCATTTGTACACCCGCTTTGTTTTCCCGCACCTTCACCAGTTCAGTCACCAGCTTGATCCGCTGCGCCTCGCCACCGCTCAGCGTGGGGCTGGGCTGGCCAATGGTCAGGTAACCGAGGCCAACGTCGTTCAGCAGTTGCAGGGCTTGCGCGATTGCTGGGTGCGCCTCAAAAAACGGCGCCGCCTCTGAACAACTCATGTTCAGAATTTCCGCAGCGGTTTTGTCGCGCCAGGTGACTTGCAAGGTTTCAGGGTTGAATCGTTTGCCTCGGCAGGCCTCGCACACCACTTTCACGTCAGGCAGGAAGTTCATTTCAATGGTTTGCATGCCCTGGCCATCACACACCGGGCAGCGGCCGGGCCCTGCATTGAAACTGAAGCGGTTGGCTGCAAAACCGCGCATGCGGGCTTCAATGGTGTCGGCCAGCACATTGCGAATTCGGTTCCAGAAACCAATATAAGTGGCAGGGCAACTGCGCGGCGTTTTACCGATCGGGGTTTGGTCCACTTCCAGTACACGGGCCACTTGGTCAGCGCCCTCAATGGCATCGCAGGCAAACCAGTTGTGTACGGGCTTGCCTTTCTTGTTTTGGTTCAACACATACTGGCGCATATTGGCCAACAAAATGTCGCGGGCCAGGGTAGATTTTCCGCTACCAGAAACGCCAGTGATGGCCACCAAACGGCCCAGTGGAATATCCACATCCAAACCCGTAATGTTGTGCAGTTTGGCACCCTTGATACTCAATCGTGCTGTGTCTTTTTCAACCAGCCGTTTGGGGCTTGGCAGGTGCGGAATGGGGTTCTTCAGGTAACGGCCTGTCAGCGAATTTTTGTCCGCGGTTACCTCAGCCACTGTGCCTTGGGAAATAATTTCACCACCCAATGTGCCCGCACCAGGGCCAATGTCGACCAAGCGATCAGCGCGCTGCATGGTGTCAATGTCGTGTTCAACAATCACCAGGGTGTTGCCCTTGGCGCGAAGTTCCTCAAGCGCGTCCAGCAGGCGATGGTTGTCGCGGGTGTGCAAACCAATGGTGGGTTCGTCCAGCACGTAACACACACCGCGCAGGTTGGTGCCCAACTGGCTGGCCAAGCGAATGCGCTGGGCTTCACCACCACTCAGGGTGGGCGCGCTGCGGTTCAGGTGGAGGTAATCGAGCCCCACCTGTTTCAAAAACTTCAATCGCCCAGCCATTTCAATGCGAATGTCTTTGGCAATTGCAGTTTCACGTTCATCCAACTCAAGCTGATCCACCCACAGCAAAGCGTCACTGACTGTTTGGTCGGCCAGTTCGGCAATGTTGTTGTTCTTGAACTTCACAGCCAGCGCGGTGGGGTTTAGGCGTTGGCCATTGCATGATGCGCACACCATGCTTTCCCGCAAATAGCTTCCTTCTTCATTTTCAGCATTTTCGTCTGCACTTTTGTCTTGCTCAGAAAGCCACTTGCCTTCTTCGCCTGTGGTTTCAGCATCAAAGCCTTCCACTTCTTCACCCACCCCAAAACAGCTGGCGCACCAGCCATGTTTGCTGTTGTAGCTGAACAAGCGCGGGTCGAGTTCCGGAAAGCTGCGCGCGCAACTGGGGCAGGCACGTTTGGTGGAATAAAAACGAATGGCAGCTGATTCGCCTTTTTTTCCGGGCGCCTCGACCATTACTGTGCCTTTGCCATATTCCAGCGCAAGTGCCAGTACTTCGCGCAGTTCTTTCTCACCTTTGGCTTGAATGCTCAGGGTTTTAACGGGAAGTTCAATGTGGTGTTCCTGATAACGGGCCAATTTGGGCCAGGGGTTGGTGGGCACGTACTCACCATCCACGCGCAGGCGTTCATAACCGCGGTCCACGGCCCATTTTGCAATTTCGTTGTAAATACCTTTACGCCCCTGTACCAGTGGGGCCAGCAAGGTAATCTCCTGCCCTTTGTAATGCTGCATGATTTGCGCCAGCATGCTGTCCATGCTTTGCGGAGCAATGGGCACTTCGCAAGTGGGGCAATGCTGAATGCCCAGCTTCACGAATATCAGGCGCAGGAAGTGGTACACCTCGGTGACTGTGGCTACTGTACTTTTTCGACCACCACGGCTGGTGCGCTGCTCGATCGCCACCGTGGGTGGGATGCCAAAAATAGCATCCACATCGGGCTTGGCAGCAGGCTGCACAAACTGGCGTGCGTAGGCATTCAAACTTTCAAGGTAGCGGCGCTGGCCTTCGGAAAACAAAATATCAAATGCCAGCGTCGATTTTCCGCTGCCCGAAGGCCCGGTAATTACAGTCATTTTTTCACGCGGAATAGTCAAACTGACGTTCTTCAGGTTGTGCTCGCGCGCATGCAAAATTTCAATGCCATCGGTCAAACCTCGGCGGCTACTTGCCGTGTTTAGCCCATACAAGGCGGCAGCCTCGGCCACCATGTGGTCACTACCTTGATCACTGCCTTTGTTCAAATCGGCAGCATCCAGCAAATTGGTTTGCGCCAAATACTGCTTAATTGCAATGCCGGTGTGGCTGGCTTTGTTCTTTGCAAGTTGTTCAGGTGTGCCTTGGGCCACCAGTTCACCACCGTATTCACCCGCTTCAGGGCCAAGGTCGATGAGCCAATCGGCGGCGCATATTACATCCAGGTTGTGTTCAACGATCAGCACACTGTGCCCTGCTTCCTGCAAAAGGCGCAGCGAGCGCATCAGCTTGGCCACATCGTCAAAATGCAAACCGGTGGTGGGCTCATCAAACACAAACAGGTCACCACGCTTGGCCACTTTCTGGCCGCTGGCAGTGGGCTTCAAGTTGGCCAGAAAGCCAGCCAGTTTCAGGCGTTGTGCTTCACCACCGCTGAGCGTGGGCACGGGCTGACCCAGGCGCAAATAATTCAAACCCACTTGTGCAAGCGGTTGCAGTGTTTTTAGCAGTGCGGTGTCTTTCTCAAACAAATCAAGGGCCTGGTCTACAGTCAGTTCAAGCACCTGCGCCATGTTCAACACTTGGCCTTTTCGTTCAAGCGTGACTTCCAGTGCCTCTGGCCGATAGCGTGTGCCATTGCATTCGCCGCAGCGCAAATACACATCGCTTAAAAACTGCATTTCTACATGTTCAAAGCCATTGCCGCCGCACATGGGGCAGCGGCCGTCGCCACTGTTGAAACTGAAAAAGCCGGGTTTGTAATCGCGCTCTACGGCAATTTTTGTTTTTGAAAATAGTTTGCGAAGTTCATCAAATGCACCGACATAACTGGCAGGGTTGCTTCGCGTGGTTTTGCCGATCGGGCTTTGGTCAACAAAGGCAAGTTGTGAAATATGCTCTACACCCTCCAATGAATCAAAGTCACCCGGTGGCTCTGTGGGCTCGCCTTTTATTTTTTTAATGGCGGGTACCAGAACGTCTTGCACCAAAGTGCTTTTGCCCGAACCTGAAACACCAGTGAGTACCACCAGGCGGTTCAGCGGCAATTTGAAATCAATGTTTTTCAAGTTGTTGGCGCGCACACCAGTCAAGGTAATGTGCTCTGTGGAATCGCCCAGCGGCTCGATGTTTTCCACCACCTTCAGTTCGCCCTTCAAGTAGCGGGCAGTCAGCGAATTTGCCTGGGCAATTTTGGCGGGCGCGCCATCAAACACAATATTGCCACCGGCTTCACCCGGGCCTGGACCAATGTCCACGAGCCTGTCAGCCTGGTTCATCAATTGCGGGTCGTGCTCAACCACCACCAAGGTGTTACCGGCCTCTTTCAGACGCTGCATGGCTTGAGCCACGCGCGCAATGTCGCGGGGGTGCAGGCCCACCGAGGGTTCGTCCAATACAAACAAAGTATTCACCAGCGAACTGCCCAGTGCCGTGGTCAAATTGATTCGCTGTACTTCACCACCACTCAGGGTTCTGCTTTGCCTGTCCAGTGTCAGGTAACCCAAGCCCACTTGAATGAGGAAGCCCAAGCGGGTGCGAATTTCTTGCAACACCAAATCACTGGCCTCATCGAGCGCGCCGGGCAGTTGCAGGTTTTTAAACAGTTGAGCCACTTTCAATAGCGGCATCTGCATGATTTCATGAATGCTGTGCTTGCCAGAATCGCTGGGCAACTTCCACAGCAGTGAATCGGGTTTCAAGCGTGCACCGCCGCAATCCCCACAAGGGGTGTAGCTGCGGTATTTGCTCAACATGACCCGCACATGCATTTTGTAGGTGCGACTTTCCAGCCATTCGAAAAAACGGGCCACACCATAGAACAAGTGACCATCCCAATTGCCGTCAAAATTGGCATCGCCTTCAATCACCCACAACTTGTGTTCTTCGGGCAAATGTTTGTAAGCAATATCGGTGGCAATGCCGCGTTTTTTGGCAAATTTCACCAAATCTTTCTGGCAGCTTTTGAAACTCTCCGTGGTCCAGGGCTTTACCGCACCTTCTTCCAGCGATTTGTTTTCATCAGGGATAACAAGGCCATAATCGATTCCAATCACCCGTCCAAAACCACGGCAGGTGTCGCAAGCGCCCAAGGGGGAATTGAAGCTGAAGTGGCTGGGCAGCGGGCTTGAGTAATCCAGATCACAGGTGGCGCAGTGCAGCCCCTCGGAATAGCGCCAGGGCTCTCGTTCTACAGCCCCTTCATCGCCAGTTTCAGGCAGCGCAAACACATTCACTTTGCCTTTGCCGCGGTGCAGGGCGCTGGCCACGGCGTCGCTAAAACGACTTTCCTCAACACCCGCCACGCGGAAGCGGTCTTGCACCACATCGAGCAATTTTTCCACCACGCTGCGGCCTTTTTTAATCGGTGTTTCGCGGTGAATTCGGGTATAACCTTGCGCGCTCAGGAAATCTTCAATCTCCTGAGTCGTAAATTTTGCGGGCACGCGCACGGGAAAGGTAACCACCAAGCGTGGGTCGTTTTGCGCAGCGGCCTTGTCCAGTATCGATTGTTTGATGGTGGCTACGGTGTCTTCACGTACCCACTGGCCACACTGGCGGCAATGCAGGTGGGCGGCGCGAGCGTAAATCAACTTCAGGTGATCATTGATTTCAGTCATTGTGCCCACGGTGCTGCGGGAGGTGCGCACGGGGTTGGCCTGATCGATGGCAATGGCGGGCAACACGCCTTCAATGCTGTCTACATCGGGTTTGTCCATGCGGTCCAGAAACTGGCGTGCATAGGGCGAAAAGGTTTCAACGTAGCGGCGTTGCCCTTCGGCATACAGGGTATCGAACACCAATGAACTTTTACCACTGCCTGACACACCCGTGAACACTGTGATTTCACCGGTTTTGATGTCGATGTCAACGTTTTTCAGATTGTGCTGGCGGGCACCCTTGATGCGAATGATGTTGCCAAGGTATTGGGAATTTTGGTCTTTTTTTGCTTTGCTAGTCATGGGGTGCCTGCAGGGTAAAACAGTTGCTACATGACTTTGATTGTAATGGGTGAGGCGAGCTTAACCGGGCCTAAGCCGCCTGCTTGATTGAAATTATAAAACCCGGCGTTGCCTACTGGCTGAGGGGCAAGGGCTGAACACGATGACGCACGCTTGGCGACTCGATTTGATCCCGCAGATGCATGGCTGCAGCCGTCAACGTGCCTACCCGCAACTGCCCCAGCAGTGGTGTTTGAATACCGGTGGGGATGGAGCCCTGAACCGCCAGATATGCTGAATTCAGGTCACCCAACTGTTGATAATCACGGGGCAGTGCATTGTGGCAGGCTGGTGCATCGCGCCTGGGCAAGACAGTGGCCACCAAACTCTCTGCCAAACGAATGTGGGTTTCAAATGTGGCGGCCTCTTGTTCGGCTTGAACCAGTATTTTTGTAGGTTTCCCCTGATCAGCCCGCTTCAAATCGGGTTTGTAACTGTTTTTCACCACAGCATCCAGACAGCCTTTCAAGTTATCAGCCTGATCGTAAACAAGGCTGCTGAATGCCTGCAAGTTTTCAAGGTTTTGAATCACCGGATTGGCCACACTTGCTGGCGTGGCAAAACGTCGACATTGCTTCAAATAATCTTTTGCCAGCGAGTCGACCGATTTGGTCAATGCACTGGATTCTTTCTTCAAAGTTTGAACATCAGACATGAAACCATCCAGCACCGCGGTACTGTGCTGCAACTGGGCATGCAGATTTCCAATCGGACTTTGCATAATCAACACTCCTGAATCAGTTAAGGAGCGCTTCGTGGGGAAACATACAAGAATGGTTCCTTCTTGGTACCTCTCTGCGGGGAAACGTACAAATGAACTTTCCGATGCGGCAAAGTCACTTACTTTGTTTACATGATTGGCTGTTAGTCCATGCTCGATACCAACACCCCTGACAAGTTCATTTTTCATGGCGCAGGCCGCGAATATTTCAAAATCTGGCTTGTAAACCTTGTACTCACCATCGCAACCTTGGGTATTTACGCGGCATGGGCCAAAGTGCGAACCCGCAAGTATTTCTACCAATCCACTGAATTAAACGGCAACAGGTTTGACTATCACGGCGACCCCAAAGCAATACTGAAAGGCAATTTGCTGGTTGTCTGCATCGCACTGACCTACGTGTTTTCATCGGCTTACTCCCCAGGTTTTGCGGGCCTGATCATGTTGTCGGTGATTTTCCTGATGCCACTGTTTCTGGTCATGAGCCTGCGTTTTCACTTGGCTAACAGCAGCTATAGGGGGTTGCGCTTCCGCTTCAACGGCGCAGCTAAAAGGGCCTATGGCAAATTGATGGTCACCATTTTGATCAGTCTGGGCTTTTTTGTGGTGCTTGGCATGGTGCTCGGAATCGGTAGAGGGCTGATCAACCTGGAATTCTCTGGGGTAACCTCAGTCCTGATGATCATTGCAGCCTCACTGTTGCTAGGCACTGGCATTGCATTCATTCTCGCCATGTTCATCAGCGGCCTGCGCTTGTTTGTCATGAATCACTCAAAGTTCGGCAACGCCGAGCTGAAGTGCGGCGCTCAGTTTGGCGAATTTGGCAAAACCACCCTGAAATCAACATTTTTGGCTGGCCTGGCTTTGTTTCTTCTGGCCATTGCTGCATTTGCCATCAACATGAGCCTATTCACCGACGCGTTCGATTTTTCGATGCCCTTGAGTGAAGAAACCCCCTCGACAGAAGACAGCGCTGCGCAAGAACAAGCACATGTGGCCATGCAAGCCATGGCCATGCTTTCAAGCCTCGGCGCAATTGCATTGCTGGCTTATCTCGTATTGTTTGCATTCGGCGCCTATTTGAAAACCGCCATTGACAACCTGATGTGGAACAACACCACACTTGCAAGCCAGCATCGGTTCAAAAGCACGGCGAGCCCAATCGCGGCCACATGGATCCACATCAGCAATATTCTCCTGATTGTTTGCACCATGGGTTTGTTTCTTCCATTCGCACGAATTCGCTCAACACGCTACAGAATTACACACATGGCATTCGTCCCCGTGGGCAGCATCGACGAGATTATGCGGGAAGAGCAGAGCAAACAAAAAGCTTTCGGTGACAGCATGGGGGATGCACTTGGTTTGGAACTTGGCATTTGAGATCAAACCCGCATCCCACTGCTTTACCGGCCATTTACTTTAACGGGGAGGTACTGAAAGGTACCCCCGTGAATGTCTACAACGATGCTGGGCAATTGGTGTTTTTGGTCAACGATACAAAACATGCCTTTGCTTTGCGCAATATCAAGCGCCCGGAAAGCTTCGGCAATGCGCCAATTGTGCTTGATTTGCCCAACGGGGGCACACTCGAATTTGATAGGGAAAGCTGCTCAAGCACCCTGCAATCCTGGAAAGTACTTTCCTTAAGCTGGTTTGAAAAAGTTCAATACCACCCCACTCAATGGCTACTTATTGGCATCGCGTCTATCGCGTTTGCAATTGGCCTTTACGGCCAAGGCTTGCCTTTGATCAGCAAATGGATCGCGTTTGCCACACCACCAGCCAAGCTGTCGGAATTAATGGGAAACGTGTTGATTGAGCTGGATGATGTTATTTTTCAACCCAGCAATCTAGACGATCAGGCGAAATCTACCTACCAGCAGCAACTGAACTCACTCATCGCAGGCCGCGCAGAGTTGTCCCATGTCAGGCTTGCGTTTCGCAGCAGTAAAATTGGTCCCAACGCCTTTGCCTTACCCGACGGCACCATTATTTTAACCGACGAACTTTTGAACTTCCTACCGGCGAAGACCATTCCTGGTGTTTTGGCGCATGAGTTGGGGCATATTCAACTTCGGCACATGTTCCGTCGATTGCTGCAAAACGCTCTGGCTGGAACCGCAATTGCCATTTTTTCAGGTGATGTTTCAGTCCTGATCAGCACCCTGGGCACGCAATTGATTGCGCAGCACTACAGCAGAGAATTTGAACGGGAAGCTGATTTGTTTGCAATTGAACTGTTTGTTAAACAAGGGCGCGACCTTGCCGCACTTGAATTGCTACATGAAAAGCTCGGCAGCCTGGATGGTTCGGGTTCTACCGACTCGTCCTATCTGGACAGTCACCCAGGTGCTGAAGAACGAATTCAATTAATTCGAGAAAATCAATAAAACACGAAAGCCCGCTAAGCAAGCTTTCGCGGTACGACTATCACGAATTATCCGCCAAGCACTTTTTCGCACATCGTTGCATAAATGGCCTGGGCACAATCAATCCCCTTGAGCTAACACCCCAACAATTCGCTATTTGTTCAATTGGCATGTTATTTCTCATCGGAAAATTAATGAATATTCCTGTTCAAAGCCACAACGTTTGTATCCAAATCCGATTGGATATTTTGGCGAGTATATTGCGCAGCGATTCTCAGGTTGTTGACGGCTGTAGTTACCTTGGGCCCCTGGTCTGCACCAAGCTTGCTTGCTCGTTTCAATATCTTTTCCACTTGACCTGTGCACCAATTTACCTTGTGAGCTTGAGGAATCGCCGCGACATTGCCTTGGAACAAACCATCTTGATGATTCGAAAAGAAATCTACTTCCTGGTCGAGGCTTTTTGCTTTTGACGCAAAACTTTTGAGTGTATCTTTCGCTCCATCCAATAATTTGATTAATTGTTTGGATTGAATTGAATCCCCTTGAGGAGAAAATATCAGGGCTTTGGAGCTACCTGTGGTCGCCACCACATGTGCTCTCATATCTCGCGCAGTTTGCGCCAACTCAGATGCTGCATTGACCAAGGGAGAGATATCTCGTTTCAGGTTACTTAAGTTTTGTTTGTTGATATTGAATTGCTCAACAACCGGGTTGCTGGTAGCAACAGAACTTGAATACATCTTGAATAGTCCTCAAATTTGTGAAAAGGATAAGTCTGTTAACCAACCAAAAAAGAAGTTCGATTTATCAACAAAACTCAATCCGTTCTGCACAACAAAAATCCCGCTCGGGGGTTTGAACCCGGCGGGATTTTCTGAACTACATCAACAGTTGGCGGCGATTAAAACCGGATATCAGACAACCTGTGCAAGCCGGCGTTTGCGTACACCTTGTGCCAAGGTTTCCAGTACTTGCAGGCTGTCGTCCCAGCCCACACAACCATCGGTGATGCTTTGGCCGTAAGTCAACGGCTTGCCGGGCTCGAGGTCCTGGCGACCTTCCACCAAATGGCTTTCAACCATCACGCCCATAATACGGGCGTCACCGGCAGCCAGTTGTTCAGCAATGTTTTCGCACACGCCTACCTGGTTCTTCGGCACCTTGCTGCTGTTGCCATGGCTTGCATCAATCATGATTCGGGCGGCGAGACCCGCCTTGCCAATATCAGCCGCAGCCGCCTCAACAGACGCCGCATCGTAGTTCGGGCCTTTCCCGCCACGCAAAATAATGTGGCAATCTTCGTTGCCCGAGGTGCTCACAATGGCGCTACGCCCTTCCTTGGTCACACTTAAAAAGTGGTGCGGGTGCTGAGCAGCTTTGATGGCATCCACTGCAATTTTTACGTTGCCATCTGTGCCATTCTTGAAACCGACCGGGCAGCTCAGGCCAGATGACAACTCACGGTGAATCTGGCTTTCAGTGGTGCGGGCACCAATGGCGCCCCAGCTGACCAAATCAGCAATGTACTGTGGGGTGATCATGTCGAGAAATTCAGTGCCAGCGGGCAAACCAAGGCCGTTGATGTTCAGCAGCACTTCACGCGCCATGCGCAGGCCTTTGTTAATCTCGAAACTGCCGTCCAGATTGGGGTCATTGATCAAACCCTTCCAACCCACGGTGGTGCGGGGCTTCTCAAAATAAACACGCATCACAATTTCCAGGTCTTCCGCGTATTTTTCGCGGTACACCTTCAGCTTGTTGGCGTACTCCATGGCCGCTTTCACGTCGTGAATGGAGCAAGGCCCCATCACCACGATCAAACGGTCGTCGCCACCGTGCAGAATTTTGTGCAAAGCGGTACGGCAACCTGCGACTGTGTCAGCAATTGCGGGGGTAATGGGCACGTCTGCGATCAAGGCCGCAGGGGTGACCAGTTCTTTAATTTCTTTGATTCTCAAGTCGTCTGTTACCGTGTTCATGCCAATTCTCCTGAATGCTGGCGCGCTTTTTGTTCAAAGTGTCGGTTCAAAAAAAAACCGCCAGGAGGTTCAGGCCTGGCGGTTTTGGGATCTGTTCGAACTATGTGTTTTTACGCACAACCCTCTTCCGCCGCTTGCCCAAACCAGGCAAAGAAGCCAAAAAAAGCATAAAAAGAGTGCGCGAAATTCGTGTTCATCTTTTAAATGTAATCAATTCATGGCCGCTGTGCAAGCGCGCTAAACCAAATTCTAACAAGTCACGGGTGGGTGTGGTTGGCATCCCACTGAAAAACAAGGAACTTTGACAGATTTGAGTCCACTCAGGCGTTCAATTTCAATACACCAACCGACGAATCATGAGCATGAACGGAATCAACCCAATTCAAGTGAACCCATTGAATTTTGCCCCAGCACCTCCCCAGGCCCAACAACGCCCCACCGTGGAAGCGGTCAGGGCTCTGGCCACACAAATCAGGGGGCAGACTGCGACATTAATTCCGCTAGTCAACAATTTCTACACGGCATGGATGGTGTTGCCGCAAGCGCGGGCTGTCGCCGTTTCAGCCACACAACAACTCAAAAGCACGTTCCTGGAACCCGATGAGGGTCATGCGGATTTTCTTCGTAAACTGGAGAACTGTACCGATGAAGTGCGACACAACGCCAGAGAAGTTACTCGTTTGGCCATTTCATTGGACAACAGCTGCTTCGAGGCGCTCGAAATCGCAAGCCATTTGCTTGAGCAAGGTCCGAGCAACTTGCTGGTGACAACACCGTTGGGGCCTTGGTCTTTGTCAAAGCAGGCTATTGACACCAATTTGCTCTACCGGCTTACAGGAGACATAGACCTGCTGCAGGGCCCACAGCCCGGGGACCAAGGCAACCTGGCTGCCTTGCATGCAGAATGGGCGCAAGACGATGCGATCGACCCTTACGGCATGCCGCGCTGAATTACTGCGTACCGCCCATCACCAGCCCATCGATGCGCAGGGTGGGCTGGCCCACACCAACAGGTACGCTTTGACCTTCCTTGCCGCAAGTGCCCACGCCATCGTCAAGCGCCATGTCGTTGCCTACCATTGAAATTTTCGTGAGCGACTCTGGGCCGTTACCGATCAAGGTTGCACCCTTGAGTGGGTAAGTGATTTTGCCGTTTTCAATTTTGTAGGCCAGCGAAGCTGAAAATACAAACTTGCCACTGGTAATATCGACCTGACCTCCGCCAAAGTTCACGGCGTACACACCGTCTTTCACACTGGCGATAATTTCCTCAGGCGTTTTGTCGCCGTTCAACATGTAAGTGTTGGTCATGCGGGGCATGGGCAAATGCGCAAAGCTCTCGCGGCGACCGTTGCCGGTGACCGGCATTTTCATGAGCCTTGCGTTCGTAATGTCTTGAATGTAGCCCTTCAAAATACCGTCTTCAATCAAGGTGGTGCATTCGGTTTTGTTGCCTTCGTCGTCAATGTTCAACGAACCCCGGCGGCTGGCCAAAGTACCATCATCAACAATCGTGACCCCCTTGGCGGCCACGCGCTGGCCAATCATGCCTGAAAATGCGCTACTGCCTTTGCGGTTGAAGTCACCTTCCAGACCGTGGCCAATCGCTTCATGCAACAAAATACCGGGCCAGCCAGAACCCAGCACCACGGTCTGCAAGCCTGCCGGTGCTGGGCGGGCTTCCAGATTGATCAAGGCTTGGTCTACTGCAGTGTGGGCATGGTGCATCAAAAACGCGTCTGTAAACTGTGCAAAGTCGTAACGGCCACCAGCACCCGATGAACCAGTTTCACGACGGCCTTTTTGTTCTACCACCACACTCACGTTCACACGCACCAAGGGGCGCACATCTGCGGCGAGTACACCGTCACTGCGAGCCACCAGTACCACATCATAGGCGCCCACAATATTGGCCATCACTTGCTTCACGCGCTTGTCGCGCTTGCGTGCGAATTGCTCAAGACGCTTGAGCAGGTCTACTTTTTCAGTCGATGTCAGCGTGGGAATCGGGTTCAGAGGGCTGTAGAGTGCCCGGCTTTCAGCGCCAGCGAAGCCCTTGCCAGTTTTCAGGTTGCGATTGGCTGTTTTACCCAAGCTTGCAATTTCACGCACCGATTTGGCCGCTGCCAAAATGGGTTTGAAGGCAATGTCGTCGGAATAAGCGAAAGCAGTTTTATCACCGCTGACAGCGCGCACACCCACGCCCTGCTCAATGTTGTAGCTGCCCGATTTCACAATGCCTTCATCGAGCGACCAACCTTCAATGCAACCGTACTGAAAGTACAGGTCGGCAAAATCCACCTTGTGGGAAAAAATTTCACCAAAGGCCTTTTGAATGTGGCCTTCGTCGATACCGTAGGGGGTCCACAACAGGCTTTGGGCGGTGGCCAGGTTGGCGATGGCGGGGTCTACTACTTTCATGTTGAATCCTTTAAAGCACGCGGTGCGCAAGCGCGGGCAAGCTGTTTCGCACATCGACTATCTTAGCAGGGTCAAGCTGGCCCAGCACCACCCCCTCGCCCTCTTCAAGCACATTCTCGACCTCGCCCCACGGGTTGACCAGCATGGAATGGCCCCAGGTACGGCGCCCATTCTCGTGCACACCGCCCTGACCGCAAGCCAGCACATAACACTGGTTTTCAATGGCGCGGGCACGCATCAACACCTCCCAGTGAGCGCGGCCAGTGGTATAGGTGAATGCAGCGGGCATCACGATCAAATCAACAGGTCCCATGGCACGGTAAAGTTCTGGAAAACGCAAGTCATAGCACACGGACAAGCCTATTTTGAAGCCCTCCACATCGGCCACCACAGGTGTTTTTCCGGGAAGTAGCACGCGCGCTTCGTCGTAGCTTTCCTGCCCCTTGGTGAAACAAAACAGGTGAATTTTGTCGTAGCGGGCCGTGCATTCGCCTTGCGGATTGAATACCAGCGTGGTGTTGTACACACGGCCGTCCACCTCGCTGGCAATTGGCAGGGTACCCGCCACAATGTGTAAGTTACGTACCACGGCCTGATCGGCCAGAAATTGCTGGATCGGACCATTGCCGATAGGCTCTGCAATCGCCAGCTTGTCGGTGTCTTTGTGGCCCATCAAGCAAAAATATTCAGGCAGCAACACCATGCGTGCGCCTTGCTTTGCAGCATGCCCGATCAAACGCTGTGCGATGTCCAGATTCCGTTCAAGGTCAGGGGTGGCAATCATTTGCAGGCTTGCAACGGTCATGGACTTGCTCATGCTAATTCCTTGTGTTGGTGTCGTTGGTGGGCGGGGTGACCGGATCGCCCCTGCGCACACGCTCAATAACCGGGGCCACCCACGGGCCGCTCACCTTGTACTGAAAAGAGAAGATTTTCGAAAGCGGATCTTTCAGCACAAAATCGGCAATCAATGATGCAATACCCACCGCCGGGTTGGCTGCAATCACAGAGTAGATCAGTGAACCGCCGGCGGGGTTCAGGTCTGGCAACACAACCACATTCAAGTTTTGCGTTTCGCTTTCCAGGTCCAGTTTTCCGTCCATCAACACGGTGGCGCTAGGTCCGGTCATTTTGAAGTTCTGGGTGCTGGCAATGCCCTCTTTCATGGCCACATCGGCCTCCATGGTGTCGTAGGCAAAGCCCTCGGAAAACACATCCTTGAAATCGAGCGTGAATCGACGCGGAATACTTTGCAAGGAAAGTACGCCCAGCAATTTGGCCACGCCAGGGTCTGCTTTCAAAAACTGCCCCTTGCTGCTTTTCAGCTTGAATTGCCCGCTCAAGCTGCCATAGTCAATGTTCGTGGGGGCATCATTCCAGCGCAACCGCCCAAGCAGCGTACCCTCGCCACCTTGAAACACCCCGGCCATGCCAAGTCGGGTTAACAAGCCTCCCGCATTTTTCACGGTTTGGTCCACTTCAATGTCGGTGCGCTGATTTTTCAGGTTTTCACCGTACTGCCAAACTCCTTTGGCCCGGGTAATCGATTCCGGGTTTTCAATGCGGAGTTCTTCCAGTTTCCATTCTTTCGGGCGTTGACCCAGAGCGGCGCGCGCCTGTTCTTCACGGGTTTGGTTCACCGCGATTAATTTCAGGCTGCCCAGAGTTAAATCATTCAAGGTGAAATTGTCCACCTGCACATCCAACGCTGGAATGCTGGAGGCGGGCTCCTCCACCAAATCACGTAGGTCACTGTCGAGCGTTTTGGGAATGACCAGCGTTTTAAAACGCGCCAACACAGCACCATCAGGCCTTTGTTTGTCAGAAATCCAGGACAGATAACCATCAACCCCCTTGGCTTTCACATCAAACTGCCATCGTTTTTCGACCGTGCGGGCCGCTACCGACACGCCTTCAAATGATTTGCTGCCCACATTCAGGCGTTCGGTGCGGATACCCACCTTTAACTTGATGTCGGTGTCAGCGGTGGGGTCACCCATCAACTCGCCCATCAAGCCCTTGTTGCCCGGGGCCGAGGTGATGTCATTGAAAATAGAGCGCCAAGTGTCCAAATCAATCGCGGGCACCCGAATGTCGCCTTGTATTCCTGCTGTGGGGGCCGCCAGGGGCGCACCGATGGCGAACTGCATGGAATCAATACCCGCTTGACCCGCCTGTTCCAGAACAATCGCACGAAGTTGTGCCAGCGGTTTCGCATCGGGGCCCAAATCCACTTGCCAACGTTCACCCTGGGCTGTGGCGTTTTGGTTCAACTTGAAGGGCAATCTGGCATCTGCTTTTTTGGCGAAAGGCGCAGGCAATTTCACCTCCAAGCCCTGCAACTGACTGTTCACATCCACCGCCACGCCATTCTCACGAGTGGCCACGAGCACCGAATACGGCGTGCTGCCAGCCAGGTAAGGCTCACTCAGGGGGTTCAAATACTGGGCCAAGCCTTTGGCACGCGCAGTGCCATTGGCCCGAATTTCCATACGCCCATTGGCATCTGTGATGCCTTTCACCACCACAGGCCCACCCAGGGCCTGGCCTTGAAGCTGGTCAATAAACAAACCTTTGTTGGAAAACTGGATGACGCCATCCACATTGCTGACCACCGGCATGCCCCTCACCACTCGGATGGAATTGCCTTTCAATTTCAGGTCGCCCTTGACCTGTGTTTTTTCAGGATCAGCAATCGGAATATTCAAACGCAAATCGAGGTTGGCATTGCCTTCCACCTGTGCATTAACAAGTGCCTCGTTCAATATTTCCCGCACCGGGCTTTGATTCACAAAGGCCACCATTTTGCCCAAATCGCCTTGGCCTTGCCCTTTAATTTCAAGCAGTGGTTCCCAAGCGTCCAGGTTGTCAATGGTCGCTTGCACGCCTTTCAGGCCTACCCCGGAAGTTTCAGCTTGCTCCGCTTCAATCAACATGCGTTTGCCAATAAACAAGGCCTTGCCATTCACTTTCTGAATGCCGGGCCAGCCGGGGGCATAAGTCAGTTCACCGTTTTCAAAAGGCACATCGATTCTAAACACACCTGGGTGTTTGGGATCCGCAAAGGGAAAGTCGCTCAAGCGGCCAGACAATTCAAACTGACCGTTTTTTGCCATGCCCGCTTTCAGATTCTCTGTCAGCCATTCACGCGCACTGGCCCCAACCACCAGTGGCAAGTAATTGGCTACACGCGCAAGATTGGCCGATGGCAAGGTGCCCCGGATGTCGATGACATCCGATTCATCCCGGCGAAACTGGTAACTGCCCGCAACCTGGGCCTGAAGGTCTGTGTTGCCGACCTTCAGTTGCTCCACAGAAAATTCCGCTGGCTGATTGGCCGTGAAAACATCTCGCCAACCGCCTCGGCCTTCGATGGAATCAAAGGCCAGGGTTTCAGCTGCAAATATTTCTGGCAGGGAAATTTCAGAATTGCGGCCAACCAAGGTCCATTCGCCTTTGGAATCGCTGCCTTTGAATGTGCCACTGAGGTTCTTGAACCCGGTAATTCGTCCGTTTGATTTTGGCGACGGGTCGCGATACAACACGGTGAGCTTGCTGAAATCAACATCGGATTTGAACGAGACTGATTCCTCAAAGGGCTTGTTACCAGAAGTCCGCCAATCCAGCGCCACACGGTTGATTCGCCCGGCCACTTCGAAAGACTTCAAGGCTTCAAGCCGCTGAAGCTGCCCCAAATGTGGACCCAACTCGAGCACAATTGCCTGGGCCTGAGCCGCGTCCAATTGCTGAATCTGCACACCCCAATCCACCCCCTCTGCACCTGCTTCTTTCTTTAGGGACAAATCGGTCGGGCCAAACTGTTTTTGCCCGGCAATCTGGCCTTTCAGTTGACGGATCGAAATGGCATTCGGCTCAAACAAAGCGTGCTGACCTTGCACCTCGATCAAGGCACTGGTGTTGGTCATGTCAAAAGGGGTGGCCTCAACCTCTGGGTTGGAAAAACGCAACTTTCCAATTCGGGCATCCAGCAAGGAACGCTGCACCAAACCGTCTTCAAAATCGATCCACAGTTTTCCCTGTGGCTGGGTTAAATCCACATCCAGACCGAAAGTTTTGAACACCGACTCAAGCGGCTCCGTTTGATCCACCAAAGCACTGAGATAAAAACTGCCTTTCCATTTGGACACATCGCCCAACTTGCGCTCCAGCAACGGTGTTTTGAAGTTCAAGCGCGCGTTCACAGGCGTTTGAGCCAGCACCGGCAATTTGAAAGTCAGGCCGGCCTCGTGACGGCTGAGGCCATTTTCCAGCAACAGTTCAGCCTCGATGGCTTGAGCGCCGGGGAATTGCCCCATGGCATCCTGCCAGTTCAATACGCCGTTTCTCAGCAACACACGTTGCTGGGCCAACAACCAGTCCAGCCCGGGGTTGCCCTGGCTGCCATCATCGACCAAGGGTATGCCGGCCACTTCGATTACACCCTGTGAATTGCGCACCACACTGAGCGCTGGCGATTGCACTTCCAGGTTTTTCAGGCGTGGATTGAAGGCAAGAATGCTGGGCAAAGACCAGGTTAAGTGAACCCGATCCGCGGTGAAGCCCGGCTCACCATTGGCTTGGGGCAAGCGAATGTTTTGCACCACCAGCAAGGGACCAAAACCGCGCCAGCTGGCCTGAATCTCGCCAATTTCAAGTGCAGTGCCTGTTTGTGTTTGCAAGTACTGCTGAATTTCGGGGCGGTAGCGGTCAATTTCAGGCAAGACCAACCACTTGATGGCCAACAGGGCCATGCACAGGGGGGTATACACCGCAATCAGCACCCAAAACAGCACAGCCCCTGCACGCCGAAGCGCGGGGTTGCCCTTGACTTGTTGCACCAGTGCCTGGTTTGTTCCTTCCTGCAAGAAATACCGCCCGAATAATCGTCAACACCTGTAGTACGCTATTGTAGAACCAAGCTCCCCTTTATTACGACACGCATGAACGACCCACTGGATTTCTATCATCAGGTTTGGCCCAACCACTCCGACTATGCAAAACGCTGGCTTCACCGTTTTCCACAATGGGACAGCACCGAGCACGATGAAGACCACCTTTTGAACTGTATTGAAACCTGGCTGGAGAAAGCGCGCGAGTTAAACGACGAAAAAGCCCTGATGGCAGAACTTCGCCTGGTTCGGCAACGCAGCATGATTGAAATCATGCGCCGCGACCTGCAAGGCAAGGTGGACCTGTTCGAAGTGACAGAGGCCTTGTCCTTTCTGGCCGATGCCGCCGTACAAATTGCACTGAAATTCAGCCACAAAATGCAGGCAGAGCGTTTCGGCGAGCCCGCCGATGGTGATTGCATGATGGTGGTTGGCATGGGCAAGCTGGGCGGTCTTGAATTGAATGCATCCAGCGACATCGACCTGATTTTTTTGTACAACCAGGATGGAGAAACCCTCGGAGGCCCCACGGGTAAAACCCAATCCCATGCAGAATTTTTCACGCAGGTGGGCAAACGGGTCATCAAGATTATTTCGGAAGTGACTGACGAAGGTTTTGTATTCCGGGTCGACATGCGCCTTCGTCCAAATGGCGATTCTGGCCCACTGGTGGTGAGCCTGGATATGCTGGAAGAATACTTTGTGGTGCAGGGCCGCGAATGGGAGCGCTACGCCTGGATCAAGGCCCGCGTGGTGAATTGGGCAGTGGACCCGGCTCAAGATGCCGCTTTTCAACAAAGCCTGGACAACCTGAACAACATTGTCCGCCCCTTTGTATTTCGCAAATACCTGGACTTCGGGTCCATTCGCGCCTTGCGAGCACTGCATGTGCAAATTCGCAATGAGGTGAACAAGCGGGAAAGCCAGCACCCAGGCTCGGTGCATGTCAAACTGGGGCGCGGTGGCATTCGTGAAATTGAATTCACGGCACAGGCTTTTCAGCTGATTCGTGGCGGGCGCGAACCCAAGCTGCAATTGCGGCGTACGGTCGATGTGCTGGAAGTGTGCGTGGAATTGGGGCTGATCACCAAAGACGACCACGACAAAATGGTGGCGGCGTATCGCTTTCTGCGCAACCTTGAACACCGTCTGCAATACGTGGACGATGCCCAAACCCACCGCCTTCCTGCCAGCCCGACCGAGGTACTGCGCATTGCACGATCCATGGGGTTTCAAGACCCGGGCAACTTCATGAAGGCCTTGAACCGCCACATGGATTACGTGGCCAGCCACTTTGATGTGGTGTTTGGCGACAAACAGGAAGACGAAGAAACCCCCAGCCTTGAATTGCCTTGGGCAGACACCCTGACCCAGGGATTCACCAACCCCAAAGCCGCACAAGACCGTTACCAACACTTGATTGAATCGAGCCGGTACCAGGCTTTGCCCAGTGCACATCGGGAACGGGTTGACCGCTTGATGCCCACTTTGCTGGCGGCAGCAGGCGCTTCCTCAGCGCCAGACTCCTGCTGGCGTTACTGCTGCGATCTGATTGAAACCGTGTCGCGGCGCGGGGCCTACCTGAGTTTGCTGGATGAATACCCCATTGCCCGCATGCGGGTCAGCCGAATGCTTGCGGCCAGCCCTTGGGCTGCCAACTTTTTGATCAAACACCCGCTGTTGCTTGATGAGTTACTGGACAGCCGAACCTTGCTGACACCACCCGACTTCAAACAATGGAAGCAACAGCTGAGAGACCTGCTGGACCAAGCCAAACTGCCCGACGGGCAGCCCGACCTTGAACGGCAAATGGATCTGATTCGGGAGCAGCACCATGCACAACTGTTCAGGGTGCTGACGCAGGACCTTGAAAATCTGCTGACTGTTGAGCATGTATCCGATTTGCTGTCCGAACTGGCCGATTGCACGCTTGAGATTATTCTGGAACGTGCATGGGACCAGTTGCCAAAACGGCACCGCGCACAACCGCGATTTGCAGTGGTGGCTTATGGCAAACACGGCGGCAAAGAGTTGGGCTACTCCTCCGACCTGGACCTGATTTTCCTGTTTGAGGATGAGGATGACCGCGCGCCCGATTTGTACGCCCAACTGGCCAAGCGCATGAACCGCTGGCTCACCACTCAAACCGCAGCAGGCACCTTGTTTGAAACTGATTTTCGCTTGCGCCCCAACGGCGAGGCAGGCTTGCTGGTGAGCAGTGTGGAATCGTTTGAAGATTACCAACGCCGCGAAGGCGGAGTGGGTGCGTGGTTTTGGGAACACCAGGCACTGACCCGTGCCCGTTTCTGCGTGGGTGATGTTGAAATTGGAAAAAAATTCGAGACGCTGCGGGAAGAAATTTTACAACTGCCCCGCGACTGGAATAACGTCAAAAAAGAAGTGATTACCATGCGCCAGAAAATGCTGGATGGACACCCCAACCACACCGAGCTGTTTGATGTAAAACACGATTTGGGTGGCATGGTCGATGTGGAATTCATGGTGCAGGCCTTGGTACTGGGCTTCGCCAACAAGTACCCTGAACTGACCAAGAACAAAGGCAATATCGCCCTTTTGAAAAAAGCAGGGGAACTGGGGCTGGTGCCGGCTGAGCTTGCCAATTATGTGGCTGATGCCTACCGACAACTGCGGGCCAAGCAACACGCCTTGCGGCTGGCAGGACATGACAAATCACGCACCAGCGACCCAGCATTAATGGTGATGCGAAAACCCATTCGGAAGCTATGGGAAACTTTGTTGGGGTGAGGTTTCTATCTACACAGATAGCATAGATTTTTTTGTTCAGTTACTCATCTGTTTGCACGATGAGGTATCTGAACTTACAGGCATGAAACACTGAAAACTCAAGATTTTCAAGTCCGCTCAAGCAGATCAATAAGACGCAAATAACGCGGGTCAGAGGTCAGGTCAGGCTTAGTTTCTGAAATTAATGCAAGAACTTTCGGTAACTCATACGCAAGGGGGCCGAGCGTATCTGGCGTAATTCTGTTCATTAAGTCCAAAGTCTTTTCCGGAAACAAGACCGTGATCGGCTGCTCGCCAGCGGCTTCCCTTATGAAACGATATAGTGAGTGACTATTTGTCTCCAAGGGCACCAAGAATTTTTTCACCGCCTCATAGACACTTGGAAAATTCACCCCAGTCTCGCCAAGTAAATTAACCCACGCTTCAGTGGCTGCCATAGTCCTATATCGCCGCTCTCTTGGCCAATCTTCTTCAATCAATGGAAGAACGTGTTTATTCCAGTCATTCTCCTTGTGACGTCCCACCTGGCTCAGCCAGAAGATAAATTGATTCCGGGTACTTTCCGACATTGCCCGAAGAATTGAACGCATTTCATTACACGATAAACCGTAAGACTTATCCCAAGCAAAAACCCGCAACCAACCTAGCCACCGGGCAGCTACATTTGCTAATTTGCCACCCCAAGAAAACTCTTCAATCTTTGGGAAAAGTCCAAGTAACTGCGGTTTAATTATTTCCAACAAAGGTGGGCTAGGTATATTCCCACTATGTAAGAATCCGTTCCATGCAGCTTCTGAACGAGGATGTTGGAAATTCAGCATAGGAATCAACTGCGTATTGCTCCAACCTGGATCGATGAACATCAACCAGTTGAGCCTTCGGCAAGTTACTGAAACCGCATGATCCGAGCCTTCCCCAACTGCCGAAAAAAGACGTTCGACACGAGATTTGATGTGCCCCGGAATAAGCGAACCCGCCTCCAGCTTTTCTACCGTCACGACACGGAAAAGAGCTTCCGTACACATACCGATGGGACCATTAATTGCATGATCATAAGTTCGCCGGGATTGTTGAATGACTTTTCCCCTCAAAGTCACTTCACCACGGCTACTCCCAGTAGCGTCTGCTCCGCCACTCATAATTCCATCAACGATGTGATCGTACAAAGCCCAACCTAGGGCTTCATCAAACTTCAGAATGACATTAAGGTTCTTTTCAAACCATCGTCCCAATGTAAAGCGGAGTTCTACTATCAGCGAATGAGGTAAACGCGATAATCGCCTCAAGAAAACCAGCCTTAACCGCGGCCTTACTTCCTCGGGAAAGTGATTGATCATTTCCGACCAGAAATCTTCCCGGAACTCCCCCTTTTTTCCAGAAATTGTAAGCGCCGCAAGTGCCTTTCTCGGATTGGATTTAACCAAACCAATAAACGGTCTTTTATCGGTGAGACTAAACAAATCCCGCTTTGACGCCTCCTTGGCTTTACTAACCAATTCCCCCACTGGAAGGCTTAAAATTTCATCTGGATTTTCGTCGGTGGACACCCATCCGCCTGAAGAGCCCTGTTTGATTGCAATTGATGAAGCCCAGCTTTCACGCCATTCTGGAAGCTTTTCGATCAATTCTGCGAGTTTTTTAGTATGGTCTACCGTTAGCTCACATCCGTGTAATTGAATATATCTTGCGTAGCTGGCGGCAGACTCATCTCGTAATTTAGGATATTCATCATCAGACCAGTAGGAGCGCTTGTCAGGCCCTTCAAGAATTCTCTTCATCAATCGACTTTTATGATCAATAGAGAACTCATGCCATCGATCAATCAGCAAGAACACAAGCTCTCGAACCAGATCGCTATCCCAGAAAATTTCTTGCTGAATACACAACACTTGCTCAGCAACATAATCCGCTTCAAATAATTCTACTTTGTTAAACGCATACAGCTTTAACCTTCCATAGAATAAAGGATCTGCAATTGGCCAAGTCGTTACATGCGCACGGGCTAACTCTGGATATTCCGCAACCATCCGGTCAAAAAGCTGGATGAACCAAGTCACAGATTGCGCACTTTCTTCTACATGAACTTCCCCCTCAACATCTCGATCAGGGTAGCAAGTAGGTAGCTCAAAATTGTAAATATCCCTATCGATATCCTTAAGCAGGCCTGACACCACCCTAAACTGCGCCTCAATGATGCCAAATACTTCAGGCAAGACCTCATCAGGTACTTCTACATCTTCGTTATAACGCTCAAGGAACTTCACTTCGAATTGACCTAGTCCTCCGAGATCAACATGCTGCCAATCGTCCTGAGGTGGTTTAGCCTTACTCAAGCCATAAGGCGCTTTAACATCCAACCTTGGAGTTGCAAATTTTCGGAAGTCCCTCAGAACATGAGAAGTCCAGCCTTCACTTGCAACTTTGTTTTTGAAATCGAACCAATTCCGATCTTGATGAGCCCTATTTCGAGGATCACGTTGCGCCTCAAGAATCAGATTCCAAATATGTCGAGCTCGCGAATGTAAATTTTTTGAACGTTCGATTTCCCCTCCAAGTTCTCTCAACAATCGGGGATGTATACCTGTTTGACGAATCACCCACCAAGCCAGCACCGGACTATGAATGGACTTAGCAAACCATGTAATCAAGTGACCTAACCTGGCAGAAAGCGGCTCAAAACCTTCAGGCCGCCTTCCACCTATCCGGTGAAAATCATGCGGATTGCCATCTCCCTCTCTCCAAATCAAAAGATCGTCGTTGTTAACAGGTGATTTATTTTTATCATCAGAAAAATCTTCTAAATCGTCATCAAGGCCGTAAGCCGCCCTGGGATCAAAAACCTCTGTATCTTCACCATACCCCTCAACCTGCTCCGCGGAACGCACCATCGCATCCATCACACACACCCATTCTGGATTTGCAGCTGGATCTGCCTGGGAGAATAATTTCGCGCCCTGTACCGTGCGTAAAACATGTGCTACTTGCCCACGCTCATGAGCCGCCAAATCTTTTGGGTCTTGTTGAGTCTTGGCGATCACCGACTCTCGCCATTTACGAGGGTCATCAGCGCGTTCAGCCCAAGCTTGTATGCTCTCCCACAACTTTGGAAAATCAGGAAAGGCTATCGCCGTTACACCAAGATCATGCCACTTTGCTTCTATTTCTTCAGGAGGACCTTTATCAAACGCATACAACCTGGATCGGTCATATTTTCCATCATGGTTAAGGCCTTGTAGGAGGTATTTAATCGGTGGGTCTTCCGCTTTATAGCCTAGCAACACTACGGTATATCGACCCAATAGATCTCGAATAAATTTTGTCGCCCAACCTTCAGAAAGATAGGCTCGACCAAAATCTGCACTACTCAGTACATATGGATGACTTTCAGAATCAGGGTCTTGCAACTTTCCGTGCAGATATGTAATACCCTCGATACTTGAACCGTATCCAAGATCAGGAAAAGCTGGCGGTTCATATGTGTGCTCCTCTTGATCGCGCCCCTCAAACAAGCGATCAAAATTAGTGGTTACGATCTGCGGAATTCCTTTGGCGCTTTTAGAAATTCGCTTGATCAACCCATGCTCATGTCCAATCTTGCCGGAAGGCTTGGCACTTAGCCGTCTTGCCACCAACTGATTAACTTCATGTTTACCGTACTCCATATGGAGAAGATTGAATATCTGGTCTAGTGGAGTTTTTAAGGAAGACTCGTTCCCTTTCTGTTTTTCATCCAACCAAGGCTGAAATGCAATCCTGATTTCCGAGTCAGCTGAAGGGTCAAAGAAATTGATTACGCACTCAGTAAGTTTTACAAAATCAGGCATATTTGACGGTACAGATACTCCCGCACCGCAAAGAAACACCACACGACCCTCATCACAACGATTCAAAAGTATGTCGGGAATGATCGGGCCGTCAGCGTGGAATCTCATAACTTGAATTGAATCACCAGTTGTTTGAATAGATCACAATAAATCTAGTTTCCCAGAAATTCTGCTCTTGCGTGCACACCTCGTAGCGTCACTACACTGCTATCACACTGTAACTTCACCAACTCAAACTACCAAGTTAGACAATCCGGCCAGACTATCTGCCCGCGCTCAGAATTCATTCCAATATTCGTCAAAAATAAACACATTCAAACGCATTCTCAAACAAATATTTCGTTGCCGAAGTAACGCCTTTTTGCTTGTTCAGGTAGCAATGCCCTTGCAGCGCCATTCAAGAAAGCCTGCCCTTGTAGTCGATTCACCTCCCGTTCGGCAACGCCGGGAGCGCAGCCCGCCCGCTTTGTTAGCGGGGGCGCTCAGGGTGGTTAATCGTCTTCAAGGGGGAACTCAGGCTTTCTGGCGCAAAAGGGTATGCACCTGAACAAGTAAACGTAGACGCATTACTTCGGCACAGTCACTTGGTACATGCGCTTTTGAAGGGTTCCGGTTTTTCGAGCCAGGAAAGGTGAATTTCTGCGTTTGTCAAAATAGCGTGGCGCTGGCAACATGCCCGCCATGCGCGCCGCCTGGTAACTGTTTAATTGTGCGGCACTGACACCATAGTGGTGTTTCGCACCAGCCTGCGCACCATACACGCCATTGCCCCACTCCACCACATTCAGGTACACCTCCAGAATACGGCGTTTGTCCCAAAGCGCCTCAATCATCAAGGCGATGACCAATTCCTGACCTTTGCGAACATAGCTTCGCTTGCTGGTCAAGAACAGGTTCTTGGCCAATTGCTGGGTAATGGTAGAACCACCGTGTGTCACCCTGCCGCGTCTCTCATTGCGCTTGATGGCCAGTTGGATCGCTTCCATTTCCACACCCTTGTGGGTCATGAACCCGCTGTCTTCAGCGGCGATTACGGCACGCTTTAAATTCAGGGAAATTTTGTCGTAAGGCACCCACTCGTGTTTAAGCTGAAAACCAGGCTCGGTCTTGCGAATTTCAGCCAAACGGGTTTGCATGAAACTGGTGCTGCTGGGGTTCACATGCGTCCACACCGCAATTTGTGCCAAATACCAAAGCTGCAACAACACGACAGCACAAAACCCCCAAAAGAAAATTCGCCACAGCCAAACCAATGGATTCAGACTGAATTTACGCTTGCTGCCGCCAGGAGAGGATTTTCTGCGCGCCATGGTCATTGTTGTTTTGCTTTGGCAAGCAAGGCTTGCCGAACTTTGGTTAAGGTTTCAAGTGCATTGGGTGACTGCCCGGTCCACACCTCAAAAGCGAGTTGGGCTTGAAACACCAACATACCCAAACCATCGCTGCATGGTAAATCCAGCTTGCTGAGAGATCGAATGAACGCTGTGGGCTCGGCGGCATACATCATGTCGTACACCAGCACGGCACGCTCGTACCAATCCGGGTGAAGTGCGGGTACGTCCCCTTTCAAACTGCTTGAGGAGGCATTGACAATCACGACAGGCGTACCGGGCAAATCAAAATGTGATGGCGGTGTATCCAGCCCGCCACCCGCCGCCGGAAGGTCAATGGCCTCCGCACGCTGCGCCAGCTGGCGCGCTTTGTCCACAGTTCGGTTAAGTACCGTAAGGTGCTGAACACCCGCTTGCTGAAAAGCCGCAACGCAACCACTGGCAGCGCCACCAGCACCAATCATCAATACCTGGCATTGCTCCAGGTGCAAACCCAGGGTATTTAACTGCCGGTTCAAATCGCGGCACAAGCCGCCGCCATCGGTGTTATCCGCCAGCACCGTGCCATTGGCATTGAATTTCAGAGTATTGGCTGCCTGCGCAAATTCAGCCGCGGGTGTCAGAGAATTGGGTGAGGCACTGGCCAGTGCAAAGGCGTCCAGCTTGAAGGGCACGGTCACGTTGGCCCCTTTCACACCAGCCGCTTGCAGCGCAGCCACTGTTTGCGCAAATCCATCCAAGGGCGCCAGCACGCTTTCATATTGCAGGGGCAAACCAAGCTGCGCTGCAAAATTGGAATGAATGAAAGGCGACATGCTGTGTGCAATTGGATTGCCAATTACAACGTAGCGATCTGCCTGATGGATTAATGCATTCAACACGAAATCTCCATGCCCTTAGTACTCTGTGCTGATGGTGTCACGGCTGAACACCCAAGTGCGGGTAATCGCCAAAATATCGGCCTTCTGTCGCATCTCTGAAGGGAAAGGCGGAAAGGGTGTCGACATTCTTAAAATTCTCAATGCGGCCCGGTCCAGCACGGCTGAGCCCGAGGAACGGTCTACCTCCACGTCTTCCAGCGTGCCGTCTGCGCGCACATAGGCCGTCAACCTCAGCTTGCCGTAAATACGGCCCTTCAGTTCATCGGGGTAATTTGCATTGCCCACCTGTTCTACTTTGGCGCGCCAGGCTTCCTCGTAAATTGCAAAGGCATAGGGCGAGGTGCGTGGCGAGAAAAAATGCTTGCGAGGACGCTCGTTGTAGCTTTTGATGTTGTCGGCAATTTGAGCCTGCAACCGTTTTATTTCAAGCGCGCGCTGGCTTTTCGGATCATTGCCAGGGCGAGTGTCCAACAATTCGTTTTGCGGTGTGGTGCGCAACTCCGCACCGGCCAAATTTCGCTGCAAGGCCTCCAGTTCCTTGAGCCGCTCCTGGCTGGCAATCAGTTCGCGCTGGTTGACCTTGTCGTCGGCTTGCCCGGGCAAGGTGGTCGCTCGGCCCTTGTCGGCTTGCCCGCCACCATCCAGCGCAACCTGTGCAAGCACCTTGGCGTCGGTGGGTGTTTTTTGCGATTGCGCGTTCACCAAAATCACCTCAAGCGGACGGCTAAAAGCGGTGTCTGCTTTAGGTTTTGAGAAATGCACCAGCAACAACAAGGCGTGAAGAAACACCGACAACACCAGTGCCTTTTTCAGGTTTATCTCGCCAATTGGTGCACGCAGCGAATTCAAGCCGCTGAACCTCCCACGGAATCGTCAGGCGGACTCAGCCCCTCTGACTCACCTGCATCAACCACAGCCACTGGTGCCTGCGGAAGTTCAATTTCCTCTTCCTCATCATCATCGAGCAAACGTGTGGGCGTTCCTTTCTTCAAAGCAATCAATTTGCAGGAAACAGTCAAGGTGAGTTCATCCACCTGATCCAACTCAACCTCAACCTGCACGCCGCGGCCTGGCGAAGTAACGCCCACCAGACGAACAAACAGGGGAATGTCGTCCAGGCGCACCAGTTCGTCTTTCACCACCACACCGTCAAACTGCTTGCGGCCCTTTTGCTGAATCCAGCGCAGGCACCAGTAGCGTTCCATGCTTTGCTGAAATTCAGCATAGGCTTTGTAAGTCACATCAAAACTGTTCACTGCTGATAGCAATTCCGCATCGGTTGCGGTGTACACCGGTGGTTCCTGGCGAAGCAGCGAAATCAATTGCTGCTGGTTCACCAAATCAACATAACGGCGCAATGGCGACGTACTCCATGCGTATTGCGGCACGCCCAAACCCACGTGTGGGGCAGCATGGGTCGACATTCGCACGCGACCCATGGGCGGCTGCACACGATAAATGCCGGTGACCTTGCATTCGTCCAGCATGCCACCCCATTCACGGTTCACGTAAATCATCCACTCGGCCACCAACAAATCCAGTGGTGCATCGCGGCGGCGTGGTTGAATTTCAACGGTTCCGTCATCGCTCACATAGAAATTGAAATCAATGCGCGTGTGCTTCTCAGGCTGCCCGCGCACAATTTCGCGCTCCATTCGCAGCACACACGAACTTTTCCACAGCATTTTCAATGCTGGAAAAAACTCGCCCACCACCTCAAGCGCATGCAAATCGGGGTCTTCCAATACCTCTTTGGACAAAGCCGCATCCAGGTGATTGTGGCGCAAGTTCGCTGCCATGGGCACTTGCTCAATGGCGCTGTAGGGCTCGTTGATCAGTTCACCAGTTTCAGTACTTACTTCAACGTAAATACTGACCGATGGAACGGTACGCCCTTCAGCCAGGGTGGCCAGTTCAACCACCTGACCGGGCAGCATGGTGATTTTGTCACCGGGCGCATACACAGTGGACAGGCGCTCGCGGGCCACGCGGTCATAGGGACTGCCGCGCGAAATCAAGAGCGCAGGCGCTGCAATGTGCACGCCAATGCGCGCGCGTTTTTCATCCAGCCACACAACGCTGAATGCATCATCAATTTCCGTGGTTGAAATGTCATCAATCGAGAAAGCACGCACATTGGCCACGGGCAACTCTGCCAACTCGGCGGGCACTTCGGGCGCAGGCAAATCAATTTCCGGCCCTTTGGGAAAATACACCGCCGCAAAACGTGCGCGCATCATTTCATGTACCGATTTGAAGGCACCACATTCAATCAACAACACATCGGGCGACCGGCCGGCTTCTGTGCAGGCCAACATCAATGCTTTGTATTCAGCGCTGTTTTTATCCGGGCGCACCAGCAGTGTGGCTGCCTGTTTTGCAAAACCATCGGGTAGTTCACGGCGCACCAAGGCATCGGCCCAAGCCTGTTGCTGCTCAGCCGCCAAGCGCTTTTTCTCCAGACCCGCCAATGCAGCCTGCAAGATTTCTGGCGGGGCTGCACGGTACATGCCCTTGCCTTTGCGATGAAAATGAATGGGCGCAGCATGCAAAGCCGCAAGGGTAGCTGCCTGCTGCACCACGGTGGGCTTTTCGCCAAAATATTCCTGGGCCATGGCTGTGAAATCAAACTCACCTTCAGGCGAACATTCCCACAAAAACTCGGTGTCCACTTCTTTGGCCAAGGCCTCAACCTGCGCATGGAACTCAGCACATTCCAACGCATCAAACTTCAGCATCACACTGTTGGATTTCACCTTGGTGCGCTTGCCATGCAAGGTTTCGACCTGATAGGCGTTGCCCTGCTCTTGAAGCACTCGGCCCACTTTGAAGGCTCCGGCCTCTTCGTAATACAAATTCATCAACTGTCCTAAAGATAGTGTTCAAGTTGGGGCAGGAATACTTCCATCACCCACAACGGTGTTCTGTTGGGCTTGCGCGAAAAGCGCGCACAACGGGCGTACCACACACGGCCGTTGCCCTGTCTGTTCATCTCGGCTTTCATCGCCGGGGGCAACAAGCGTTGCACCCAAGGCTGCTGCAAAGGCAAACGTGCAAAATAAAGTTTGCCCCGCTTTACCTGCGGGTCGGAAAACAACACCGTGCCCAATGAGCGGGTGCCCAAACCCCGCCAAAAATGCCAATCATTCACTGGGCCATCCATTTCAACCAAAGTTTGGGCCAGCACCACAGGCGCGTTGTTCACATGCAAACGCACCAGTCTCTGGCGCATCATTTGCCCTGTTACACTTTGCCCCCTGGCGCCAGGCCCGTGTTTGATCAACACCTTGGCTTGCACAACAGGCTCTACTTTAAACCCTTGGTTCAGGCGCACCAAACGCTGGGTGAGCGAACCGGGGGTACTCACCCAGTTTCGGGCCCACACAGGCCAGCTTGGCGGGCAATGCCTGCTCCATGCGACACCACCGCTCATGGCAAACCCACAGCCAGTTTCACGAAGGGCAATATTTCATCGAAATCGCTCAAGGCGTGATCAGAACCGAGGAGGTGAAGTTGGTGTGCACCGAGGTAACGCGCCAGCATGGTGTCACAGTTCAGCACCTCATCGTCACGCGCAGCCACCAAAAAGTAACGTTGCGGGTTTGTCAGGCTGGTTTGCTCCATGGCTTTTAAATCGCCCAGGTAGGCGGGTACAAATTCGATTTCTTCATCAGAAAAATACACTTTCTTTTTGCCGATTTGGTCTTGCAAATCGTCATAAGGCTTGATGGCCGGGTTCAACAACACAATCGAAGCCTGAGCGTACAATTCGCCCAACACCGTGGCGTAATAACCGCCAAGAGAACTGCCAATAAAGGTTAATGACAACTCGGGCTGGCTTTGCAAACGCGCATCCAGGTGCTGCTCGATCATGGCCATGGCCCGCGCAGGCGAGGCCGGCAAATCGGGCACCCACAAGTTGCTGCTTAAACCAGCTTGGTCAAAACAATCGATCATCTTCTGGGCCTTTACAGACCTGGACGACGAACGAAAACCATGCAGATACACCACCAGGTCAGCTACGCCTGAAGTGCGCGCAAAGCCGCCGGGGCTATTGAGGGCAAATGGCGTCAAGCCCGCACCCGTGTGGCCAAGGCTTCGATCAGCTTTTGATGAATGCCGCCAAACGAACCATTGCTCATGGCCACTACCCAGTCACCGGGCTGCGCCAGGGAAACAACATGGTCGATCACTTCGTTCAAGTCATCGCTGGTGAACAGCCGCTCGCCCACGCTGCCCAAAGTATCACGCACATTCCATTGAATGCCCGCGGTGTAACACACCACAGCTTGCGCTTCGTCAAATGAAGCTGGCAGGGCTTGTGCAAGTGTTCCCATTTTCATGGTGTTGGAACGGGGCTCAAACAGCGCAATCAAGTTGCCCGTGGGTACACCCGCCCCTGCAGCAATTTCTGTCATTCGGGCTTTCGCACCCTCCAGCGTGGTGGCAATGGCGGTGGGGTGATGCGCAAAATCGTCGTACACCTTGACACCCGCCGCTTCGCCGCGCAATTCCATGCGGCGCTTTACACCCGGGAATTCGCTCAAAGCCTTGCATGCATCCGTTACCTTCACGCCAACAGCATGCGCAGCAGCAATCACCGCCAAGGCATTGTTCACATTGTGCAAGCCCGACCAGTCCCATTCCACCAGGCCTTTCGCCTCTCCATTCATCAACACTTCAAATCGCGAGGCACCCAACACGCGGGCTTGCCAGGGGGCTTCATCGCCATTGGCGGAAAAACGCTCAACTGGTGTCCAGCAACCCCGTTTCAGTACTCGCTCCAGTGACTCGGTATTGGCAGGACAAACCACCCTCCCTTCCGACGGCACGGTGCGCACCAGGTGGTGAAATTGGGTTTCAATCGCAGCAAGATCGGGGAAAATATCGGCGTGGTCAAACTCCAGGTTGTTCAACACAGCCACCACGGGGCGGTAATGCACAAACTTGGAACGCTTGTCGAAGAACGCAGTGTCGTATTCGTCGGCTTCAATCACAAAGCAGTCGCCCTGCCCCAGTGTGGCCGACACACCAAAGCCACCCGGCACACCGCCAATCAAAAATCCGGGGTTCAAATCCGCCTGCTGCAACACCCAGGCCAACATGGAACTGGTGCTGGTTTTGCCATGCGTACCCGCCACAGCCAACACCTTGCGACCGCGCAAAATGTGTTCGCCAACCCACTGCGGGCCACTGGTGTAAGCCAGCCCCTGGTTCAAAATGGCTTCCATCAGTGGGTTACCGCGTGAAACCACATTGCCAACTACCCACAGGTCAGGCTTGATCGCCAGCTGTTCCACACCAAAACCCTCGGTCAATTCAATACCGGCTTGGGTTAGCTGGGTGCTCATGGGAGGGTAAACATTGGCGTCGCAACCGGTCACGGTGTGGCCCAGGGACTTGGCCAACTGGGCGACACCGCCCATGAAGGTGCCACAAATCCCGAGAATGTGGATGTGCATTCTTTCTTCCTTTCAGAACAAGCCCATATTGTAGTGCCTGTGAATTTGGATACACTGCCGGTATGGAAGAATTCTTCGCCCCGCAAGACGAACTTCGCATAGAAATTGCGATGACCGCCGCCCGATTGATCGCCGAGGAAGGCTTGGACTACGCCACTGCACGCAATCAGGCCGTGAAAGCCCTCTTTGGAAAACAGCGTGTGCCCCGTGAACGGCTTCCCTCCGATCAAGACATACAAGACGAACTGCGCGCCTATCAAGCCCTGTTTCAAGCCGACAGCCAGCCCGGTGAATTGAACGAATTGCGCGAAGTTGCACTCCAATTCATGCAAGGAATTCAGCAATTCGAGCCCATTGTGTATGGTGCGGCCGTGAATGGTACAGGTAGCGCACATTCAGATGTTCACATCATTGCCTTTGCCGACGACGAAAAAGAAGTGGATTACTGGTTGTTAAACCAAAATATCAATTTCGACGCCTGCGAAGACGCCTTGCTGGCTGGCAAATCATTCCCCGCCGTGGCCTTTCGCTGGAAACAGCGTTGGTTTCAATTGGGCGTGGCCAGCCCGGTACAACGCCGTGGCCTGCTTAACAGGCAAGCACCTGACGGAACCCTTTTTCAAACTGATACAGCGGGCTTGACCCGTTTGATAAGCCAAATAGAAGCACCATGAAAAACAAACTCATCCCCATCGTGACCGCGGTTCTTGCCTTGGCAATTGGCCTTTATTTTGGGCTGAAACCACAAAGTGGTCCTGATTACCCATTAAGTGGTTATACCTTTGACACGCCCCAAGGCGGATCTCTCGACCTTGGCGCATTGAAAGGAAAGGTGGTTGTTCTTAACTTCTGGGCCACCTGGTGCCCACCCTGCGTGGAAGAAATGCCGGAACTGGACGAGCTGTACCCGCAGCTTCAGGCCCAGAATGTGGAACTGATCGGGATCGCAATTGATTCTGCCGGTAACGTACAGCAATTTCTGCAAAAAACACCTGTAAATTACCCGATCGTGCTTGCAGGCATGACAGGTACAGAACTTGGAAAAGCGCTCGGCAATCAACAGGGCGGATTACCATTTACAGTCATTTTGGACGAAAATGGTAATGAATTGTTGAGAGAAGCCGGCAGAATACAGATGAGTACTATCACTAACGCACTGCAACGTTAAAATCGGGTATGCTCACGCAACGCCTGATTTGGGCGAACCGCGAAGCAAGGTTCACCAATGCCCTCCAAGGTGGAAAATAATTGATTTTCAGTGCACACTAAACGAAGTTAGGCTCAATTCACCTCGCGCTTGGTTGTGTACTGCCATACAAAACCAACCTCCCTAGATGGAGCAAGTAAATGGACCTCAGAAAGCTAAAAACATTGATCGACCTGGTCGCCGAATCTGACATTTCCGAACTGGAAGTGACCGAAGGCGAAGGCAAGGTACGAATTGTCAAAAGCCAGCCCCAGTACACCATGGCCATGCCGCAGCAAATGATGCAGCAAGCACCAGCAGCCATGGCTGCACCCGCTGTCGCAGCAGCAACGCCTGCAGCCACAGAGGCACCGGCAGCGGCACCAGCCGATGCCGGCCACAAAGTAACTTCACCCATGGTGGGCACGTTTTACCGCGCACCCAGCCCCGGCGCCTCCAATTTCGTTGAAATTGGCAGCACTGTGAAGGAAGGCCAAACCATCTGCATTATTGAAGCCATGAAGTTGCTCAACGAAATTGAGTGCGACAAGTCAGGTGTTGTGAAGGCCATCCTGGTCGAAAACGGTCAACCCGTGGAGTTTGGTCAAGCTCTATTCGTCATTGAATAGAACAGGAGCCGCCACCATGTTTGGAAAAATATTGATCGCCAACCGCGGCGAAATAGCCCTGCGCATTCTGCGCGCCTGCAAGGAAATGGGCATTAAAACCGTGGCGGTGTATTCCACCGCAGACGTAGACGCCAAGTATGTAAAGCTGGCCGACGAATCGGTGTGTATTGGCCCCCCCAGCTCCAAAGAAAGTTACCTGAACATTCCAGCCATTATCAGCGCCGCCGAAGTCACTGATTCTGAGGCCATCCACCCCGGCTACGGTTTTCTGTCCGAGAACGCCAGTTTTGCCGACCGTGTCGAAAAAAGCGGATTTGTGTTCATCGGCCCCCGTGCTGAATCCATTCTGCTGATGGGCGACAAAGTGTCTGCCAAGCGGGCCATGATCGCAGCCGGTGTGCCTTGTGTACCCGGCTCAGAGGGTGAATTGCCCGACGATCCACGTGAAATCGTGAAAATTGCACGCCAGGTGGGCTACCCGGTCATTATCAAAGCTGCGGGCGGCGGCGGTGGGCGTGGCATGCGCGTGGTGCACACCGAAGCTGCATTGCTGAATGCCGTCACCATGACCAAAACCGAGGCAGGCTCGGCTTTCAACAACCCCGCGGTTTACATGGAAAAATTCCTTGAAAATCCGCGCCACATTGAAATCCAGATTCTGGCCGACGAACACAAAAATGCCGTCTGGCTTGGTGAACGCGATTGCTCCATGCAGCGCCGCCACCAAAAGGTAATTGAGGAAGCACCGGCGCCGAACATTCCACGCCGCCTGATTGAGCGCATTGGTGAACGCTGCGCTGAAGCTTGCCGCAAAATTGGGTATCGCGGTGCGGGCACATTCGAGTTCCTATACGAAAATGGCGAGTTCTACTTCATCGAGATGAACACTCGCGTACAAGTTGAACACCCGGTTACAGAGATGATCACCGGCGTGGACATTGTGCAGGAACAAATTCGCATTGCCGCTGGCCAGAAACTGCGTTTCCGCCAACGTGACATTGAATTCCGTGGCCACGCCATCGAATGCCGAATCAACGCGGAAGACCCATTCAAGTTTGTGCCCTCACCCGGTCCAATCAAAAACTGGCATGCGCCGGGCGGCCCCGGGGTGCGCGTAGATTCCCATGTGTACAGCGGTTACAACGTGCCTCCTCACTACGATTCCATGATTGCCAAAGTGATTACTTACGGCGAAGACCGCAAGCAGGCCATGGCCCGCATGCGCCAAGCACTTGCCGAACTGGTAGTCGACGGCATCAAAACCAACACAGCCTTGCACCGTGAATTGATGGAAGACGCCCGCTTTGTGGAAGGCGGCACCAGCATTCACTACCTTGAGCACAAACTGGAAGCACGTTTCAAGTAAATGAACCCACAGGCCACACCGCTGATACAAGCCAAACTTACCCTGCCCTTTGAGCAAGCCGATGAAGTTTCCGACCTGCTCATGGAGCTGGGGGCCTTGGCGGTCAGCCTGGAAGATGCCAATGCAGACAGCGAAGACGAACAACCCTTGTTCGGCGAGCCCGGCATGGAGCCGGAATCAGCAGCGTGGAATTTAAACCATGTGGTGGCCCTGTTTCGCAACAAGGCCGAAGGTGAACAAATTTTCGGTGAAATTCCAGCTGAATTGCTGGGAGATGCTGAAATTGATTACACCGAAGTACCTCAGGAAGACTGGGTTCGTTTAACCCAATCCCAATTCGACCCAATCCCAATTTCAGCTCGCTTGTGGATTGTGCCCTCCTGGCACGAACCTCAAGACATCGACGACCGAATCAACCTGGTGCTCGATCCCGGCTTGGCCTTTGGCACCGGTTCACACCCCACCACCGCGCTGTGCCTTCGCTGGCTCAGCGAATTTCCGTTGAAAGGGCAAAGTGTGCTGGATTACGGCTGCGGCTCGGGAATTTTGGGTATTGCTGCACTTAAATTGGGAGCGTCTGAGGCCATCGGCGTGGATATTGATCCCCAAGCGGTCGACAGCACCGCCTACAATGCGGGCAACAATGGCGTTGAAATGCCCTGTGGTTTGCCCGACTTTCCACTGGCCAAACGTCAGTTTCCTGTGGTAGTGGCCAATATTTTGTCGAATCCATTGAAAGTGTTGGCGCCGTCTCTGTGCAACCACGTGGAAGCGGGGGGGCAATTGGTGCTTTCTGGCGTGTTGGCCCGACAGGCTGAAGAAGTGATTGCGCATTACCGCCAATGGATCAAGCTGGCAGTGTGGGCAGAGCGCGATGGCTGGGTATGCCTGCATGGCCAAAAAGCCGCTGACTAAGCTGGCAACCAAGTTGCCAATTAATAATGCTGCCTTTGACGGGCAAGGTTAAACTAGTGCCATGAGCCTTGCCACACGCTGCCCCAACTGTAATACCTTGTTCAAAGTTACCTCTGGCCAACTGCAAATGCACGAGGGCAAGGTGCGTTGTGGTCATTGCCAAACGGTGTTTTCCGGCATTGAACACCTTACGTCAGCCGACACCGAAGCCTGGCAAAAGCTGGACCTAAGCCCCAGGCAAAGCGACGACAACCACACCAGCGACCACAACCTGACAGGCGGAGACGGGACCGGCTCTGAGGCCTTGTTCGCCAACACAGCACCCACCAAACCACTGCTGAATTTCAACCAAGGCAACCCTGCCCTGAAAACCGCCTGTATTGCACTGCTGCTGGCGCTCGGTGTGCAGGCGCTGTGGTGGCAGCGCATAAACCTGTTGCAAGAAACGCCTGAAATAGCCAAGCACATCAACAATGCAGGGCCCGCCATTCAACGGCTGTTTGCTAGCCCTGCCACCCAAGCTTTGCGCGTTGAAGGCAGCGGCCTGCAAGCGCTGGATGAGCACAATTTGCGTGTTGACCTGACCTTGCACAACCCACTTCCCCTGCCCGCCCGATGGCCCCACCTGAAAGTGGAATTGCTCGACCCGCAAGGCCTTGTACTGGCCAGCAAATCGCTGAGCCCCGGCGACTACCAACTGCGTGACGAGAATGCAGCCAGCCAGGCACCATTGATAACTGGCAAAAAAACCGTGGAAGTACTGGCATACTTGAACTTGAGCACCCTAAACACACAACTACCCGAAAGCGCCGCGACTGGCTTTCGGCTTGAATTATTCGACCAAGGCCCAAGCGAACAATAAACGCCAAGCCAATTTTTAAATACTGGACTGTTTCACAATGAATTCCCCAACCAACACCAAACGCGTTTTAATTTGCGGCTCTATCGCATTCGACACCATCATGGTGTTTGAAGGTCGTTTCAAAGACCAAATCCTGCCCGACCAGGTACACATCTTGAACGTTGCATTTCTGGTTCCAAGCCTTCGCAAAGACTGGGGTGGCTGCGCAGGCAACATTGCCTACAGCCTGAACATGCTGGGCGGCAAACCAGTACCCATGGCCACCATTGGACATGATGCCGGTGGATACTTTCAGCGCCTGCAAACCTTGGGCATTGAAACCAGCTGCCTGAAGCAAATTGGCGAGGAGTTTACCGCGCAGGCTTTCATCACCACCGACCTTGACGACAACCAGATTACTGCCTTTCACCCAGGTGCAATGAGCCACTCACACCTGAACAAAGTGAGCGATGCAGGCGACATTGCCTTGGGAATTATCGCCCCCGATGGCCGGGACGGCATGATGCAACACGCCGAGCAGTTTGCGGCAGCGGGCATTCCATTTGTATTTGATCCGGGCCAGGGCCTACCCATGTTCGGCAAACCCGAACTTGACCGTTTTTTGGAACTTGCCACCTACACTGCTGTCAATGACTATGAAGCCAAAATGTTGTGTGACCGAACAGGCCTGACCTTGGAGCAAATTGCCGACAAGCTGGAAGCGCTTGTGGTTACACGCGGTGCGGAAGGTAGCTGGGTGTATACACAGGGTCAACGCCACGACATACCATGCGTTAAAGCAGAACGCATTGCCGACCCCACCGGCTGTGGCGATGCGTACCGCGGCGGCTTGCTCTACGGCCTTACGGAAGGCATGGGCATTGTGAATGCGGCCAGGCTGGCCAGTTTGATGGGTTCACTGAAAATTGAAGTGAAAGGCCCCCAAACCTACCAGTACAGCCGGGAAGAAATTGCGTCCAGGTTTACCGCCGCTTTTGGTCAACAACCCTGGTAACTTGAAAGGAAAATCAAATCATGGCCAAGTCAATTCAGTTCAGTTTTAGAAGCACCGGCGCAGTGGCCCTGATTGCGCTCTCCGCGCTTGCAGGTTGTGCCACGCAAAGCAGCTCGGGCCAGGTGTACCGCGAAGGTGAAACCCGCCGAGCGCAAATTATCGAGCAAGGCACGGTTGAAAGCGTGCGCATGGTGACCATTCAAGGCGACACCAACGGCGTGGGTACGGCTGCTGGCGGTATTATCGGTGGTATTGCGGGCAGCAATGTGGGCGGCGGTAGTGGCCGCGCAGTGGGTGCAATCGTGGGTGCAGTGGCTGGCGGTGTGGCCGGTCAAGCCATTGAGCGCAACGCGTCGACTCGCCAGGGTCTTGAAATCACCGTTCGCATGGACAACGGCACCCTGCGCGCTTATGTTCAAGATGCAGCGGGTGAAGACTTCCGTCCCGGCGACCGCGTTCGGGTTGTAAGTGGCGGTGGTACTTCACGCGTTACACGCTAAAAAGCTACAAGGTTCCAAGCCAAATGAAAAAGAGCACTTTCACAAGTGCTCTTTTTTTATCTTCATTCAATAGAATCAAAAACCTGGCATCAGGCTTTGCAGCACCATCATCACAATTTGCAAAATCAGGAAAAATACCAAGGGCGATAAATCTACATTGCCAATGGTGGGCAATACCCTGCGCAGCGGCTCCAGAAAAGGGCGCGACAATTCATTCAAAATGGATGCGATTGGCGAGAACGGATTCACCCAACTCAAAACCACCTGAATCAACACAATACCCATGAGCAGATAGGCCACATTGCGCAGCACCCAAAAAATGGCAATGGGTATGGTCAGGGTAATCAGCGCGCCCACACCGGGCCCGCCGCTGGAAAGCCCAACCGTAAGCAGCACCAACACAATGTGAAGCACAAAAGACACCACAAAAGCACCAAAAATGGAGGCCCAATCAATGCCACCATAGCCAGGCACGCCCTTGCGCAGCGGCTTCACCAGCCAGTCGGTCATTGAAAAGATAAAGGGCGACAAAGGGTTGCTTGGGTGTATACGCACCCACTGCATCAATGCGCGCAGCAACAGACAAAAAGCAAGCAGGCTGGCGGCTGTTTCCAGCAGTAAGCGCAGAATATCGATTAGAAGCATAGTGAAGCGTTCAGCAGGTTAAGGCCTTGAGCCGGTTGGAAATGGCCAGGTGGTTGTAGCCCCCTTCAATTTTCTGGGCTTTGCGGCACCCGACCTGCGGCGACGCGCGGGCTTGTTGGGCGTCAGCAGGGCCAGCGGTGTTACCTCAGAAGGAGAAAGCGCTGTTTTGGAAGGTTTGCGGGTTGTAGCCACCGGGCGCGCCTTGCTTTCAGGCGTTTCTGCTTTGGCATCCGTAGCCTTTGTGGCTGGCTTTACAGCCGACTTGGTCAAAGGCTTTGTTGCTGGTTTGCTGGTTTCCTCGGTTGCTCGCTTGGTTGCAGGCATTCAGGAACTCCTTTCAATTCTTCAAGGACAGCCGTACAGTTTAACGATATGACCTTGAATATTCAAGAAATAAGACTTTGAACAACACAGGAGACACCCATGAGCCACGTACCGGAACAACTACACAGCGTAAAAGCAGGCGAGCGTTACCGACACTACAAAGGTGGCCTGTATGAAATTATCTGCCAGGCTATTCAGGAAAGCGATTTAAGCCCCGTGGTGGTGTACCGCCCCCTGAGTGGCGACACACACACCGCCTGGACTCGGCCTATGAATGTATTTTTTGAAATGGTACAGGTGGGTGAACGCATGACCCAGCGCTTCACCCTCGTTGACAGCGACAATTAAATTCAAGCCACTGCCTTCAACCTCGGCTTGGCCCTGTTCCCACCAGCCTTTGCTGGCTCAAACACCAAACCGGGCTCATCCACCGGGTCTTCCAGCAAGGTTTTGGTGTCGTGGTAATAGTCTTGCCGATTGTGCCAGGGGTGGGTCTCGCCCTGGCGGGGCAACTGGTCAGCCACGCGTTTCAAGTAGCCTGAATTCAAGCCGCCCAATACTGTAAAGCCTTCCACTGGTTGAACATCGGCTGTTTTGGCCACCGCCACGGCGTGGCCCTTCTTGTCCATGTAGTTCAGTAATCGGCACACAAAACCGCTCACCAAATCCGATTTCAAGGTCCATGAAGCATGCGTGTAGCCCAGAACAATTGCTGCATTGGGCAGGTCTTGAAGCATGGCGCTTTTGTAGAACATTTTTTCACTCAGGTTGACTGCCTTGTCATCCAGCGAAATCTTCATGCCGCCCACCATTTGTACGTTCAAACCAGTGGCAGTCACGATAATGTCGGCCTCAAGAACCTCACCCGAGTTCAACTCGATGCCATTGGCTACAAACTGCTTGATGGTGTCTGTGGCCACACTGGCTTTACCACTTCTCAGGGCTTTGAAAAAATCACCATCGGGCACCAGACACAGACGCTGATCCCATGGCATGTAGTTGGGTGTGAAGTGCTTGATGTCCACATTCGAACCCTTCAACTGCCTGCGCATCATGGCAATCAAAAACCGCCGCACCACTTCCGGCTTGCTTTTGCTGGCCTTGAACATGAAGTGCGCCAAACCAATGGTACGCGTGCGGTTCAGCTTGTAGGCCAGTTTGGAAGGCAGGGTTTTCTGAAGCACTTTGGTGAGTGCATCCACGGAGGGCAATGAAAAAATATAAGACGGCGAACGCTGCAACATGGTGATGTGCTCAACCTTGTCGGCCATGCTGGGGATGAGCGTAACGGCTGTTGCACCACTGCCAATCACCACCACTTTTTTGCCGGTGTAGTCCAGGTTTTCTGGCCAATGCTGTGGATGAACAATCAAGCCTTTGAAGTTTTTCTCACCCGGAAAATCGGGACGATAACCCTGATCGTAATTGTAGTAACCCGCACAGGCCATCATGAATCTGGCGCGGTATTGTTCGGGTTCGCCAGTCGCTTCATTCACGGTATTGATCACCCAGCGCTGTGCATCACTGTCCCAATTCGCATCGCTTACCTTTCGCTGAAAGCGAATATGGTCGAATACCTTGTTTTCGGTGGCGGCCTCGTGCACATAGCTGCGAATGTCATTGCCTTGCGAGAAAAAGTGGGCGTTTTTCCAAGGCTTGAACTTGAAGCCGAAACTGAACATGTCGGAATCGGATCGGATACCGGGGTAACGGAACAGATCCCAAGTGCCACCTATGGTGGTGCGGCGCTCGAGGATGGTGAACTTTCGGTTGGGGCATTCCTTTTTCAAATGGCATGCAGCACTAATGCCTGACAAACCTGCGCCAATGATCAAAATGTCTTCGTCGAATATCGCCATGGTGTCTCCGTGTGGTTTTTCTCTTTTTTTATTGTGCCGATTTTTTCAGACCTGAAAACAGCGTTTGCGAATCCCCTCCAGATTTGTCCGAATTTATCAAGTGCATTGAAAACTCAGGGTAAACTGGCCAGCACTGGCAGTGCTATAAATACTCCACCCCACTTTCAAAGAGGAACACCATGCCGTCTATTCAAGCCAAAGTGATGAACAAAATTGCAAGCATTGCCCTGAAAAGCTACCGGGGCAACGGTGCCGGTTTTGTGCGCAGGTTCCGCATGGTGACAGCCGCATCCAACCTTCTGGCGCCAGTTCCCAAAGGCTTGAAACACATCAAAGGCGCTTTGGGCGGCGTACCTGGCGAGTGGCTGATTCCCGTCAATCCCAAGGGTGCTCTGCTTTACATTCACGGCGGAGGATTTGTGGCGGGTCACCCACCCATGTACCGCCCTTTTTGCGGTGCCTTGGCCAATGCGCTTGGATTTCGAGTGTTCATGCCTGATTATCGCCTTGCGCCAGAAAACCCGTTTCCAGCGCCATTGGACGACTGCATTGCTGCCTTTGAAGCGCTGGTGGCCGACACACCCACTGGCGAGCCAATTTTCGTGGCAGGCGATTCCGCTGGCGGCAATTTGGGATTGGCAGTGCTGCAACATGCATTGAAGAAAAAGTTGCCCGCGCACGGCGGCCTGCTGATTTCGCCAGCCACCGACATGCGCCGCCTGTCACCTTCCATTGAAGGCAATGACAAAACCGACAGCATGTTGTCTTCCCACATGATTGAACATGCCGCCAACTTGTACATGTGCGGTCATGACCCCGCCGATGAACGCGCATCGCCCTTGCTGGGCAAGCTGAAAGGCCTGCCACCACTCATGGTGACCGCCAGTGAAGACGAATGTTTGCTGGACGATTCTGTGTTACTACGCGATGCGGTAGAAAAAGTGGGCGGGCAAATCACCTTACTCACCCGCCCCGGCATGCCGCACATTTGGCCCACGATGAATATTGCTTTGCCGGAAGCGAAAGAAGACTTAACCAAGATCATTCGGTTTTTCTCGCCGCTGGTGAAGGGCATCTAAAACCGCATTGGTAGCAGTACAAGGTGTTGGAGACACATTCAACACCAACAACAATGACTTCTTTCATGTCCCGCGCAGGCCTTCTCGCCTGCGCTCTTCTTTGTGCACCAATCCTGTCCGCTTGTTTGGGAGGCGATTCCGCCACAGGCAGCGCCAGCACAGCAAGAACCAGTCCCAACGAAACACGGCCCAATGTATTCGAGCCCTCAAACTTCGCACCCCTGCCCGCGGCTGGCACTGCGAATGCCGAACTTCAAGCCACACGTGAACGCATTTTGGGCCCCAATGCCATGGACCCTGAACAAGTGAAGTTCTGGTGGGTGGGTGTTTCAAGTTTTATCGTGAGCATGAAGGGCCATTTGTTCTTGATGGACGCTTGGGAAATTGTGGGCGTGCATGCCAACTACGTACCGATTGGCCGCGAGGAACTGGCCGCCATTCAACCCGAGGCAATCTTCATTGGCCACGGCCACTTTGACCACGCTGCGGATGCCGGTTATGTGGCGGGCCTAAGCAACGCCCTGCTGGTTGCAGGCAGCAATGTGTGCGACATCGCCCGCGAACGCGCCGCCAGTGAGGGCATACCCAACACCTTTCCCTGCCTGAACCTCGGCGACCAAACCACCCCCGGTGCTGGAAGCACCCGCGCCATTCAAATTTGGGAAGATGTCGAGCCCGTGCATGTTGTACAGCACACTCACTCCGCCGCTGAACCCACCGACCTGCTCAGCGGTGGTATGCCGCTTGTGTACATTCCCGACGTGCTGACCTACCCCACTTACCTGAACACCAGCCTGGCCGAGGCACTTCGGTTTGTGGGCACACTTCGCGACGACGGTGGTGTGGGCCAACCCGCAGGTGGCACCTGGGCCTATCACTTCCGCGCAGGCGACTTTGCCTGGTTTTGGCACAACTCCACCGGAATGATGAAAGCAGGCAATGCAGAAAGCGAAGCCGTGGCCAACGCCTTGGTCAATTTGCCCGAATGCGTGGATGTGCAACTGAATGCAATTGTGGGTTTTGGTTTGGTGACCAGTGCCTACCGCGACGCCCTGGCCTATGTGGCCTTGACCAAACCCAAAGTGGCCTTGCCCAACCACCATGATGCGTGGACACCCGGCATTGGTGGCGGCGCTTCAGCCTATGAAAACAGTTGGCTAGAGGCGGTTGGCAAGCTGCCCAACCCACCCGAAGTAGATTACCTGCGCGACCCGGTGGACTACATGAAACCGCGCAGCTACAACATCAATGACCCACGCTGGGCGGGTGGATGCTGATTATTTGGCAGGCATGCCTGGCTGCATGCCAGGTACACCCCGGCGGATAACTTCGGAAAAGTTTTCGCCGGCCTGCATGGCCTTGGCACGGGGCACTATGTAGCCTTTTTCTTGAAGTTCGGCATAACTGAACCCCTCGACCAAACCGCCCTGCGCATGCGCGTACTCCGCGAAGTATCCACTAAGCAGCAAGCGGTAATCCAAGGGCAAATCGGGCACAATTCGCTTGGCAATATCGAACACCACCGTGGTGCAATTGCTGGTCAGTGTGTTGTAAAACTCGGGGGTTTTTTCCAGTTTGTTCGCTTGCTCCACATAAGCCAAAAACAAGGTTTTCAATTGTTCGGGCGGAATGGCCAGCCTGTAAATATAAACGTCTTCACCTCGTGCATTGCTGCGGGTTTTAATAATGTCCGCTTCATCGGCCGCCACCAAAATCGCCTCGTACTGCCTAAAAAACCCCTTCCATGCGGAAAACTTTTCCCCTTGCTCTTTTCGAATTTCGAGTGAAAAAGTAAGGTACTGGCCATCGGCAAAACCGAATGAAACAAGCGTGTGTGCAATTTTTGGCCCCATCCAGTACGACAGCACCAAGTCGGCGGTTTTCAACTGGCTTAAATCGTATTCACGTGTTTCCCAGCGCGGTGTGTAATCGGTTTCTGTGCGCCACTCAAAGTTGCGCACATTCTTCAACACCACCTTGTCGCCATTCACATCGGCATGCAGCATGTGGGCCACATCATCAGCCCATTGTCGATTGTGGCTGGGTTTTTGAAGAAACCACCATGTTGCAAATGCCCCCAAGGCGATCAGCAAAAACAACAACAGCGTACGCATCAGGCAAACGCCTTTCGAGTGACCTCGTCAGCGGGGAACAAATGTTCAATTCTTAACGATGCGGCAGTGATGTCCAAAGGCGCCCCGAAACTGGTGAAAGTTGACACAAAGCGAAGCTCACCCACCTTGCTTTTAAACCGGGTTACCAAGGTGGGGTTGTTGAAGTTCTGTGGCTGTTTGGTATCGAACATTGATTGCGGAATTTGCTTCAACATGACCTGTAAGGCGGGCACGTGCAAAGCCTCACGCTGAGCCCTTTTCAGCACATCACCCAGCACCTCGGCCGGGTTCTCCAGGCGCGAGGCCAAGCCACCGGGTGCCGTCAGCGCCAGCAACACATTCGGTGTGGCTTGCAATGCGGCCAAGTCAAATTCCAGCAATTGCAACAAGCGCACAAAGCTGGGATTGAATTTCAGCAAATTCCATTCACTGTCCAACACCATGGCCGGGGCTGCATGCTGCGCAGTCAACATCAAATCAATCACTTCATTGATGGTGTCCATTTCACGATGATCAATCGGTCGACTACCAAACAAGGGCGCAAATCCCGCAGCCACCAGCGCTTCATTGCGCTCATTCAGCGGAGCATCCAAACCCTCCAACAGTGCCAACAGCATGTCTTTGCTGGCGCTGGCTTTGCCTGTTTCAATGCAACTTAAATGGCGCTGGGAAACGCCAACGCGCAAGGCCAAATCAAGTTGGCTGACCTTTTGCCGAGTACGTAAATCGCGTAGGCGAATTCCGGCGGTATGGGTGGGGGCTTGTGTATGCATGTGCTCATACTGCCACGGAAAATTTCTGAAATCTATGACCTCGCAGGTTATTGCTGCAATGACCCTGACCTCATCAAACTGGCCTTGAATTGATTTACCTTCAACCACACCAGGAGACCTGCCATGCAAACCAGCACTACGCACAACCATGCAACAAGCACACCCACCTTTTGGATCAACTGGCTTACTTACACCGCCGAATTCACAGTGCTGTTTGGCCTGCTCATGGTGCTTGCACCGGGGCTGACTCAACAGGCTTTTGGATTGTTGATATTCCAGAACACCGAACAGTTTGCAGCTTTCGATCCACAAGCCACTGCGTATATTGAACTGGCCCATGCGGTGATGGGCTCAGTGTTGGTGGGTTGGGGCGCGCTGATCTTCATGCTGGTGCGCAAGCTGAACATTGGGGACGCCAAACAGACCTGCAACATGATCGCCATTTCTGTATTGCTTTGGTATGTACCCGACACCGCATTTTCGCTGTACAGCGGCTTCTGGCAAAACGCGGTTCTGAATTCCGGGTTTGCTGTGTTGCATGCAATACCCTTGCTGGCTTTGCGCAAGTATTACAAGTAAGGGGTTAAATCCATAAACCATGGATTTAACGCCATGGTTTGTGGATTCGGTGAATTCAAAGGAACCACCGCCACGGATTAATTACTCAAGGAGCTACACCACTTACTTTTGATCGCATGTCATCAAGGCCTCTTATACAAGGTCGCGCACAAATCCTGATCGGCGACACCACCAGCCACGGTGGCGTGGTGATCTCGGGCAGCCCCACCACATCGGTTGAAGGCCGACCCATCGCCAGGGTCGGCGACATGGTCACCTGCCCTTTGTGCAAACCCCATGTATTCCCGATTGTCGAGGGACTCAGCACATTCACCGACAACTACATGGCAGTGGCCCTGCACGGTCACAAAATTGCGTGTGGTGCCACCTTGATAGCGTCAGCCATTAAGCCAGAAACTCCAGACACTCCCGCGCCAGGTTCAACAAGTAACCCATTCGAAAAGGAGCTTGGACAAGACCTCAATGAATTAATAGGCAAATCGCCAACGCTGAGCAAAGACCTGGAAACACTCAGCAAAGAAAAATGGATTATTAAATTTGGAGAGACTGGCGGGGGGTCTTCGGCCAACCGCGATAAAAAATTAATCACCCTCGACCCCACCTTGAAGGGTGATAAAAAAAACCTTGTCAAGGTTCTATCTCATGAAGTGGGGCATGCGCGTCACCCCTTCGAACCCGACTACAGTAGCAAAGCGACTTATTTAAATGATGCCCTGGACGACGAAGGCGCCGCCGTCATGAAGAACATCACAGTGCAGCGGGAAATTCTCAAATCTAGCAAAATTGACATCGGCATCACTGGTCAACCGGTGAATACTCCGATCTACGAGAGGGCTTACGATCAATCGCTTAAAGACGGCGACTATAAGTCAGCAATTAGAAAAATCGGAGACACATTCCGCAAGGGAGAATACACATCGACCACAAAGGAAACTTATGAAGACATGCATGGAAAATGGTATGACAACCAATATGTACCATGGTGTAAAAAATATTGCGGAACTAAATGAGCGAGTGCTTAAAACACTCATCCTGCTCTTGGCACTGCTCGCAACTGCATGCCAATCTTCCTCCTATGCATCAAAGGACAACACCATGATTCAACTCAACCTCTCAGTCTGGCAATTAATCGAGGACATGCAAACTGCCCCATTGTCATTGTCGGGCATTGAAGAAATACTCAACCAAACACTTGTGGAACAAACCCAGCAATCGAATAATTATTTCAGGTTCTATTCCGGTCAACCCGTGTTGCTTGCCGGTCACTCTAAGATTTGGAAAATTGACCTTAGATTGCCTCAACCGTCTCACGATGCCACTGGGTTGTTGGTGTTGGATATAGACGGAGAATGCATCACAGTTGAACAGGTCAACAAAGTATTTCCCAACCTGAACATAACTGGTATGCCACGTGGCGACTCGCTTCTGGAAGCAACCACCTTCACTGATGTAACCACTTGGGGAAAAATCAGTTTTGGTTTTCAAGAAAAGAGACCTGACTGCCTTGGATATTTGGTGTTTGAGCCAAATCGCTAAAGCTTGGAATCGAAATCAAATAAGTGCACTTTGGCGGGTAAAAGCATAAAATACGGCCTTGATCCGAAAAACAGATCCACAAGGTACACCCGCCATGATCCGCTTGTCCGAGCTGAAGCTTCCACTCGACCATCCTGAAGACGCCCTGCCCGCATTAATTTGCAGCACACTGAAAATTTCAGCCAACCAGCTCAAAAGCTTCAGCATTTACAAGCGCAGCTACGACGCGCGCAAACAAAAACTGCTGTTGGTGTACATCGTGGATGTGGAACTGGACAGCGCTCAGCTTGAAGTGCAGCTATTGGCAAAATTCAGTACCAACTCGCACATTCGGCCTGCGCCCGACATGGTCTACCAGTTGCCAGTGAAACTGAACGAAGCCCCAGCCATTCGCCCTGTGGTAATTGGCTTTGGCCCCTGCGGTATTTTTGCAGCGATGATGCTGGCGCAAATGGGCTTCAAACCCATTGTGATTGAGCGTGGCAAACAGGTACGCGAACGCACGAAAGACACCTGGGGCCTGTGGCGCAAACGCGTATTGCACACCGAATCGAACGTGCAGTTTGGCGAAGGCGGAGCAGGCACATTTTCAGACGGCAAACTGTACAGCCAAATCAAAGACCCGCGTTTTCTTGGCCGAAAAGTGATGACCGAGTTTGTAAAGGCTGGTGCACCCGAAGAAATTTTGCTGGTCAGCAAACCACACATTGGCACCTTCCGCCTGGTGAAAGTGGTAGAAAACATGCGCGAACAAATCATCGCCATGGGCGGTGAAATTCGCTTCCAACAGCGCGTATGCGACTTTCACATTGAAGACGGCCACATTCGCGGCCTAACCATTGAGAACCTTGCAGATGGCAGCACTTACGAACTGCGCGCAGACCATGTGGTGCTGGCGCTGGGCCACAGTTCCCGCGACACCTTTGCCAAGCTACACGAGCGCGGCGTGTACATGGAAGCCAAGCCATTTTCAGTGGGCTTTCGCATAGAACACCCGCAAGGGCTGATCGACCGTGCCCGCCTGGGGCAACACGCCGGCCACCCCCTGCTGGGCGCAGCCGACTACAAGCTGGTGCACCATGCTGCCAATGGCCGATCGGTGTACAGCTTTTGCATGTGCCCCGGCGGCACTGTGGTGGCCGCCACGTCAGAAGAACATCGCGTGGTCACCAACGGCATGAGCCAATACTCCCGCAACGAACGCAACGCCAACGCCGGCATTGTGGTGGGCATTAGCCCGGCCGACTATCCCGGTGGCCCACTGGCAGGCATCGCCTTTCAACGCAAGCTTGAATCCAATGCCTTTGTGATGGGCGGCAGCAACTACGAGGCACCCGGACAATTGGTGGGCGACTTCATTGCGGGTAAAGCATCGACTGAACTGGGCAGCGTAGAACCATCGTACAAACCCGGCGTCAAAATGACTGACCTGGCCGACGCATTGCCCGAATACGCAATCACGGCCATGCGTGAAGCCTTGCCGGCATTCGGCAAAAAAATCAAAGGTTTCGACATGCACGACGCCGTGTTGACCGGCGTAGAAACCCGTACTTCGTCGCCACTGCGAATTACGCGCGGCGACGACTTCCAAAGTTTGAATACAAAAGGCCTTTACCCTGCTGGCGAAGGTGCCAGCTACGCTGGTGGTATTTTGTCGGCGGGTGTCGATGGCATTGAAGTGGCCGAAGCAGTGGCGAGAAATTTGGTGGGGGGTTAAATGCTTCAGCCATGTAAGTCTTAATCGTGGCTTTGGGGCAGGTCTGGATGCCTCGGTACACACGGTTCCTCGGCAATGCTGATACCGATGCAACAAGCCACACAACAGGCAGCACTCATAGAGGCAGTAAGAATCGACGCCAAAGAAGCCCCTAATTTCGCACTGACAATCGGCGATGCTATCAATATGCCCAAGGTTCCGGCAGTACCAGTGATTTTCCCCACTAGCGCAGAGTTTCTTCTGCATGGCGACGCCTCAAACTCTCGACGCTCGATATGGTACTCAGCCATGTTACGCGCATGAATTAGATCAGAGTCGCTCATGGTTTGGACAGCAGGGGGACTGATTGCAAATGATGAATTCATATAAACCTCTGTTGTGAGTAAGGACTGCTGAGTAGTCGCTTGCATAAAGTGGTTCCATTCCTGTTCAGAACACCTCCACCCATTTGTAGCCCTAAATTACACCTCATCAAATAATTCATTCAACGAAGGTTTCCTGATACATTCGAAGAGATGATCGTACACACCGGCTACAGATCGAACTTCCTCGACGACGAGTCATACGATCAAATTCAAGAAGTCTTTCACCGACAAGAAAACACGCACAAACTTTCAGGTACCGGTGAATGGTTTTCAAACACATGGAGGCCGTACCCATGTTGAACAAATATGAGGGGTTGAACCTGCCGATCGTGCAAGCCTGTCAGAATGCCGCCAACAGCGTACCGGTTATCGATTTGAAGTTTGCCGCCAAGCAGTTTAGCAACTACCAACAAGCCGACACATTTGACCATGTAGTACTGCCCGCCCACCTGCACGCGAGCGAGGGCTATTTTGTAGCCCGTGTTGAAGGTGATTCGATGAACAAACGCATACCACCCGGCGCATGGTGCCTGTTTCACTTCAACCCGCAAGGCACACGCAACGGAAAAATTGTGGTGGTACAACACCGCCGCATTTCAGACCCTGAGCTGGGTGGGCAATACACCATTAAACGCTACAAAAGCGAAAAACATTTTGGTGAAAATGGCGTGGTGAACAGCGTGATTGTGTTGAAACCAGAATCGACGAACGACAAGCATGAAGCGATCGTACTCAGTGCTGAGGATGCTGACGAAATGTTGGTGGTGGCGGAGTTTTTGACCGTGATTTGAAGAGCTGGCTATTGCTCCTCCCCCTCTTCTCACACCAGTCAATTCGAACCAAAACATCCCCCTCAACTACTTGGAAGAACCCTTCATTTCTACCTCTTAAAACCTTTCACGCATACTGCGACTTGCCTCGTTTTTATTTTGCTGCCGCATGAACACCCAAGCCCGCACATTTCACGAAGACCACCTGAAGCGCAAAGCGCAATCGCTACAACTCGCTTACACCCGTGCGCTGAATAGCCACGATGGTTCAGCGCCGCTATACCTGCATCAGGAAATGGATTTTCTGGGCCACTTTGAACCCGACACACAAGTAAGCCTGGCGATGGTGCCAGAGGTAATGCAGCAAGACCCTGTGGCTGGGGTCATGCTGATGACATCGCAATTGAACACACAGCAAACCAGTGCGCTAGTAGGTGCATTTGAAAAAGGCACAGTGAGCGCTGCCTTGCTTGCTCAGTTATTTGGTGTAACCAACCTGCCAGGTAACCTGGCTAATTTGATCGAGGCTGCTGCCAAAGCGCGCTTTACTTCAAAAATGAAAACTGAATTGCGAGCCACACTGGCCAGCGGTAAACCGCGCACGGTGAAACTTGGCAACGGTATGGAACTGAAAGCCGTGGGCCTTAAAGGCCCCAACCAGTTTGGCAAACACGCCGACGTGCTTATCCGGGTTCGCCAAACCAATGCCAAACAAATTACCTTGCTGGAGAAAAACCAGTTCGAAAAAATCAGTAAGAACATGAGCACCAAATCACTGGGGCCCAATGCATTCAAATACGACAAGGTTCTCAGCTTGAGCAAGCAAGCCTCAGATGAAATGTGGGAGTTGCGCAGGCTTACAGGATCATCTTTTCTGGGCTCCGCGAGAGTGGGTGGTGTTCTAACGTTCGGCCCCACATTAATCAACGACGTGATGAGCAACTACAACCACAACGCAAAGCTGGATCAAAAATTCAACTACATGCAATTCGCAGTGGATAGCGCCAAGAATCAAACTGGAAATGTTGCGGCTTTGGTAGGTGGGCTCGCATTTGCAAAAGTCGCGGTAGTGGCTTTAGGTATGGCTGGCTTTACTGTCGCAGGTGCACCTCTCGTACTTATCGGGCTAGGTGCTGGCGTTTTGATCGGAGTTGCTTATAACCTGTCTAGCGCGCCGAATCATATTGAGCAGAAAGCGAAAGCTTTTTTCGGGGCAAATTAAGCATGATTAAATCCTACCTCCCCTTCAATGATTTTTTTACCTCTTCCTTTTGCCTCGCGTTCTTCTATGCCTATGGGGTTGTAGTTCCGTTAGCCTACTTATTTGACCTTTCCGAACAGGCTATCACCGCATTATTCGCAACCGTTAGCTTGCTCGTGATTTCAGTTTTGTATTACGTCGTGTTTGTTGCACAGGTCAACATTGCAAATGCTCTCAAGCTTTCAATCTTTATTCTCCCAATCACATGCCTGACAACTTTTCCTGAAGTCTTGGGCATGGTACTAGACGCTCCAATTTTTCTGAGCAACGAATCCCGTTACTTCAACTCTTGGTACGCACTTGCTGTCGCAACAATCAGTTACATCTGGGCCTTAATTGATACAAACGTACAGATCAACAAAGGCAAAGTTGACATTCGGAAGCCCATCGAACTATGGACTATTAACGTCTATCTTGCAGATCATTCTTTTGAGGACAGAGACAAACAAAAGAGCCTAACTGCATTGGTCATAACCTGGGTTTTGATTGGGGTCATGATGATCTACGTTTTTGTTCTGCCAACAATCACTACGGAACCAGATGATCTAAAACTATTACTCGCCAAGGTTGGGGCGATGATACCCACAGCTGCGTTGGTTGGCATCCTCTTCATGTTTATGGGACAAACAACCAGTGTGATGAGACTAGAACGCGAATTGGGCAATCCACTTACTTTTCGAAATCATCATTTGCGTATGAAATGGCGCCACGACTACGTGAAGTACCACCTGCCCGCCCCAATCCGCAAACTTAACCTGCGCTTGTTCAACCAGCATGTGGAGGCGTATGAACGCCTCCAGAACGAAGTTAAATCTTCACGCACTTAATGCAGTTGTACCCTGCGGTGACAGCAGCACCGCCCGTGCCATCGCCATTCTGCGGTTTGTATTCTTCCTGATACTCTGTGAATGCGAAGGTGACCACTTCTAGGTCACCATCGTCACCTGCGCCCAGCGAAATATCAATGTCACTCACAATCACGTCTTTGAAAGTAATGCGCAAATATTCAAGCGGCACCAGACCTGACTTTCTCTTGGTCAACACCATGGTGTCGTAAAGCTGACCGATACAAGTTTGTGCATGCAGCGTGGGGGAAGCACGATCAACGCGCTTTTCAACACGCAAGGCTTTTACCTCGGCACGCCCTGCAGGTGCCAGTACACCCCCATTGGCACCCACCGCCACCTGCATGCCCCAACGTGCACTTAGCAGCTCCATTTCGCCCGCGTGCTTCAAGTCAACCGACTCGCCTTTCACATTGCCCAATTTCAAAAACAGATCTGCTGGCATGGTGCCCCAACTCCAAGAATTTAAATAATCAAGAAGTGTAGTCAGCCTGAGATAGAGGGTAGAAATTTAGGTTGCTGTCACCCACTCAGGGTGATACTTGAAAAGCCCAAATAAAAAAGCAGCCCGAAGGCTGCTTTCTTTTACATCACGGCTTGCAACTGAAAAATTAATCCCAGCTCAACGCACCGCCAGTTTGGTACTCCGTCACACGGCGCTCAAAGAAGTTGGTTTCTTTCTTCAAGTCCATCATTTCGCTCATCCATGGGAATGGGTTGCTTGCGCCTTCGTACAAGGTGCCCAAGCCAATCTGGTTGGAACGGCGGTTGCAAATAAACTTCATGTATTCCATAAACTGGGCAGAATTCAAGCCCAACACGCCGCGTGGCATGGTGTCTACGGCATACGCGTGTTCAAGTTCAACAGCCTTGCGGAACATGGCCTTGATCTCTTCCTTGAATTCCGGGGTCCAAAGGTGTGGGTTTTCCAGTTTCACGGTGTTGATCAGGTCGATACCGAATGTGCAGTGTGCAGATTCGTCGCGCAAAATGTACTGGAACTGCTCGGCAGCACCAATCATTTTGTTCTGGCGGCCCAGCGCCAGAATTTGCACAAAGCCCACGTAGAAGAACATGCCTTCCATGATGCAGGCAAAGGCGATCAAGCTCTTCAGCAGTGTTTGGTCTGCTTCAAGCGTGCCGGTTTTGAATGAGGGGTCAGTCAACACATCAATGAACGGCAGCAAGAAATCGTCTTTGGCCTTGATGCAGGAAATTTCGTTGTACGCGTTGAATGTTTCCGCTTCAGGAATACCCAGGCTTTCTACGATGTACTGGTAAGCGTGGGTGTGAATGGCTTCATCAAACGCCTGGCGCAGCAAAAACTGGCGGCACTCGGGCGCTGTAATGTGGCGGTAGGTACCCAGCACAATGTTGTTGGCAGCCAGTGAATCGGCTGTTACAAAAAAGCCCAGGTTACGCTTCACGATCAGGCGCTCGTCTTCAGTCAAACCGTTGGGGTCTTTCCAAAGCGCAATGTCGCGATCCATGTTGATTTCTTGTGGCATCCAGTGGTTGGCGCACTGGCTCAGGTACTTTTCCCAAGCCCACTTGTACTTGAAGGGCACAAGCTGGTTCACGTCGGTTGTACCGTTAATTACGCGCTTGTCGGCAGCGTTTACACGGCCAGCCTTTGCACCTTCAGCGGCAGGCTGCTGCACCACAGGGCGCGCAGCTTGCTGATACAAACCTTGGCTGGCTGCAGGCGCAGCAAAACCCGAGGCCACAGACCCCATGGCAGGCGGCATTTGCACGGGGGGCTTGGCAGCAGTTGCTGTTTTGCCCATGGCTGCATCAAACTCATCGTCCCAAGACAGCATATTTTCTAACTCCTTAACTAATACACTGTATAAAGTCACAGTGTCATTATGTTCATTTTTATTCACTTGGGCAAGTCTTGGTAACTTGCACAAATCGCTGGTCTTTTATTCAAAAAACTTACTGGCAAGCCTCGCACTCGTCGAAGCCTGCATCGCCTGGGCGCATGGTGCACACCTTGCCTTCAATTTCTTGCTCAGGCAGGTTGGGCACCAGGCCAGTGGCCGGGGCCGATGTAAACGCGGCAGACGCACCACCTTCCGCATTCACGGAATTCAACTCACCACCGGCCAAAGTTGATTTCTCGGCGTGTGTGGCACCAATGGTGCGCAGGTAGTAGGTTGTTTTCAAACCGCGAATCCAGGCCAGTTTGTACGTGTCATCCAAACGCTTGCCGCTGACGCCAGCCATATAAATGTTCAAGCTTTGGCCTTGGTCAATCCATTTCTGGCGACGGGCTGCAGCTTCAACCAGCCAGCGTGGGTCCATTTCAAACGCAGTGGCGTACAGGCGCTTCAGGTCTTCCGGAATACGGTCAATCTTCATCACTGAACCATCAAAATACTTCAGGTCAGAAATCATCACTTCGTCCCAAATGCCCAGGCGCTTCAAGTCGCGCACCAAGTGTTCATTCACGATGGTGAATTCACCTGAAAGGTTCGACTTCACATACAGGTTCTGGAATGTCGGTTCAATGGAAGCGGCCACACCAATGATGTTGGAAATGGTTGCAGTGGGCGCAATGGCCACGCAGTTGGAGTTGCGCATGCCGTGCTTCTTGATGCGAGCGCGCAGTGCGTCCCAATCCATGCGGCTGCTTGTATCCACTTCCACGTAACCGCCACGCTCTTCTTCCAGTAGCTTGAGCGAATCCAAAGGCATGATGCCCTTGTCCCACAGCGAACCCTTGAAGGTGCTATACGCACCGCGCTCGGCAGCCAACTCTGTTGAAGCTTCGTAAGCGTAGTAGCAAATGGCTTCCATGCTTTCGTCGGCAAATTCAACTGCATCGCGTGAAGCATAGGGCTTGCGCATCATGTGGAGCGCATCTTGAAAGCCCATCATGCCCATGCCCACAGGGCGGTGACGCAGGTTGGAATTGCGCGCCTTGGCCACTGCGTAGTAGTTGATGTCGATCACGTTGTCCAGCATGCGCATGGCCACGCCCACAGTTTTCTGCAGCTTCTCGTGGTCCAGCACCAGCTCGCCGTTGTCGGCAGGCTTCAGGTGGCGCGTCAGGTTCACAGAACCCAGGTTACACACCGCAATTTCGTTCTCGTTGGTGTTCAGGGTAATTTCTGTACACAGGTTGGATGAGTGCACCACGCCCACGTGTTGCTGGGGGCTGCGAATGTTGCAAGGGTCTTTGAACGTAATCCAGGGGTGGCCGGTTTCAAACAGCATGGAGAGAATTTTTCTCCACAGCTTGGCTGCTTCCACGGTTTTGAACAATTTCAAATCGCCACGCGCGGCTTTTTCTTCGTAGCCCACATAGGCTTTCTCGAAGGCTTTGCCGTACAGGTCGTGCAGATCGGGGCAGTCGGATGGGCTGAACAGGGTCCAGTTACCGCCTTCCATCACACGCTTCATGAACAGGTCGGGAATCCAGTTCGCGGTGTTCATGTCGTGGGTGCGGCGGCGATCATCGCCAGTGTTCTTGCGCAGTTCCAGGAATTCTTCAATGTCCAGGTGCCATGTTTCCAGGTAGGCACACACCGCGCCTTTGCGCTTGCCACCCTGGTTAACAGCAACAGCCGTGTCGTTCACCACTTTCAGGAATGGCACCACACCTTGTGATTTGCCGTTGGTGCCCTTGATGTGGCTGCCCAATGCACGCACGGGGGTCCAGTCGTTGCCCAGGCCGCCAGCAAACTTGGAAAGCAATGCGTTTTCCTTGATGCCTTCGTAAATGTCGTCCAGATCGTCGCCAATGGTGGTGAGGTAGCAAGAAGACAACTGCGAACGAATGGTGCCGCTGTTGAACAATGTGGGCGTAGAGCTCATGAAGTCGAATGTGGACAACACTTCATAGAATTCAATGGCGCGTGCTTCACGGTCCACTTCGTTTAAGGCCAGACCCATGGCCACGCGCATGTAAAACGCCTGTGGCATTTCAATGCGGGTGCCTTCCACGTGCAGGAAGTAGCGGTCGTACAAAGTTTGCAGACCCAGGTAATCGAACTGCAAATCGCGTTCGTACTTCAGGGCTGCGCCCAACTTCTTCATGTCAAACTGGGCCAGGCGATTATCGAGCAGGCCAGCGGCAATGCCTTTCTTGATGAACTGGGGGAAGTACTCAGGGTACACCTGCGCCATTTCGTCTTGCGCAATTTCGCGGCCAATAATTTCACGGCGAATGGTGTGCAGCAACAGGCGGGAAGTAACCAGTGTGTAGCTGGGTTCATTCTCGATCATGGCGCGAGAGGCCAGAATTGCCGACTTGAACACCTCATCGATTTTCACGCCGTCATACAGGTTCTTCAGGGTTTCTTTCTGAAGGTGCGCAACGTCAATTTCATTCAGGCCAACCGCAGCACTCTCAATCAACGCTTTCAGTGCTTCTACATCCAGTGGGCGCTTGATGTCGCCGTCGATCACATTCAGGGCATGCTGCTCAGCTTGTTCCACCTGCTTGGCAGCACGTTCTTGCGCGCGGCGTTCGCGATACAGCACATAGGCACGCGCCACTTCGGCTTCGCCGGAGCGCATCAGGGCCAGTTCAACCTGGTCTTGAATGTCTTCGATGTGGAAAATGCCGCCGGAAGGCTGGCGACGCACCAGTGCGTTCACCACGCTGCCAGTCATCTGCTCAACCAGTTCGCGAATGCGCGCGGAGGCTGCACCCTGACCGCCATTCACTGCCAAAAATGCTTTGGTCATGGCCACGGCAATTTTGCTGGGCTCAAAACCAACCACGGCACCATTTCGGCGAATAATTTTGTAGTTTGAGTACGCGCTGTCAACCACGGGCGCTGCACCTGCAGGCTTAGAGGTGGACAAGGGCGCATCAGTTGCCAAATTGCTCGCCAAATCTGAGGGTCCATGGCTAGTTAGCATGCATCTTTCTCCTGGAATATACGTGTTCTTGAGGGTTTGTTTTTGTAGTGGAGCACAACCGGCAACCACTATATCTTGTGTTTTGTATGTGGCTTGGAACTAATTGTAGTGGTCGAAACACAATTTGGCAAACACTTTCTTATCCCCAACTTGTGCACACAGTTATCCCCTGTGAACAAGTTGTGGACAAGCTTGGGATAACCGCAGTGCAACAAAAAAACGGCCTTTCAAAGGCCGTCAATCTGAAGTTCGTAGGTGTTTGATTTACGAAGACCTTTCCAGTCGAAGAAGGGTCCCGGATCAGTTTTCCGAGTGGGTGCTATCTCGCTGTGCGCCATGGCATATCTCAGTGGATAACGTGCTTGTAACTCCAAAGCAAGACGCCTCAGGCTGGCATATTGAGCCTGCTCGAATGGGGTATAAATATCGCCCAGCAATTCAACACCAATTGAAAAATGATTGAAATTGCTACGGTCCATTGCGGCTGAAATTCCAGCATGCCAGGCCCGTTTTTCGCAGGATACAAATTGGGTAATCGATCCGTCTCGATCAATCAGAAAATGCGAAGAAACATGCAGGCCAATCAACTCGCCAAATGAAACATGCGCATGACAATCGAGTCGATTCAAAAACAGGTCAGTGATTAACGCGGGGTCTCGTCCCCGCTCGGGCAGGCTGATGCAGTGAACAACCAGGGTATCCACTACAGTGCCCATGGGGCGTGCATCCTGATTGGGGCTTTGCAGGCGGTGCACCCAGTCTTCTTCAATCCAGCCTTCGTCCAGCCACATGGCGTGCCCCTTCTAAAGGTCAATGCACTTCAAAACTTAGCGAACTTTCTCTCCGGCCGCCTTGGCGTGCTCCATGCCGCAGTAGAAGCGCCCCTGCATCATCACACCTTCAGACATGGGGCTGTAGGCACCGCAGTGTTGGCAAGGCATGATCTCTTCTTGGGTTTTACGGCCAAGATTGCCTTTTTGTTTAACGTCTACACCGGGCTTTTCACCCAATTGTTTGCGCTGCCAGCTTTTGAAAAGAATCCAGGCCACCAACGCCAGGCCCAGGAAAAACAGAATACGACCCATCAAACTGCCCTTTTCAAAATAAACTCCAGCACAAACTGGGTACCAAAATAAGCCAACACCAATACTGCATAGCTGCCCAAACACCAACGCAGGGCTACTTTTCCGCGCCAGCCAAATACCACACGCCCGCCCAGAAGCACTGCAAATGAACACCATGAAATGATGGCAAACAGGGTTTTGTGATCAAAGCGCCAGCTGCTACCGCTCCATTCTTCGGAAAACAGAAAGCCGGTGATCAGGGTAAGCGACAACAACACAAAGCCAGCCCAAAGCTGCCGGAACAGAATCGATTCCATGGTAAGCAAAGAGGGCAATTGATCCAGCAACCGCTCCCGCACCATCCGGTTTTCCTGGGTGGTGGCCACAGGCTGGTGCAAGGCTTTTTCCTGAAACGCCATCACGATGCCATGGGCGGCGGCAATACCCAACAAACTGTAGGCTGCCAGCGCGATCAACAAATGCAATTGAAACAGATGATCGCCTGCCATTCGAATGGCGGAATCTTCCCCCATCCACAAGGGCAGCAAAAATACAACTGCGCACAGCGGGAACACAATTAATTCAAGCAGCGGCACACGGTTGAAAAAACTTTCTACAAAGGCCACCAGTGAGGCCAACCAAGCCACGCACATCAGGCCCAGAACAAAGCCGAAGTGCATGCCATCGGATTGAAACAACAAGGTGCCCAATAAATAACCCGAGACCGTCAAGGCCAAAGCAACCAGCGCGCGGTTTAACGCGGCGGGTGCAGACCACTTGCCGAAAACGTTCAGCGCCGCCAATCCACCCGAGGCGGACAGCAGGGGCACTGCGAGCGCGTACAATATTGTGTTGTTCATACCAATCAGTTTACTCGATTCATAGCACGAGTCAGGGGCACCACACGATGTTTGAAAACCTCTCCGATCGCCTAACGCGCGTTGTCAAAAATATCAAAGGCGAAGCCCGCATCACCGAGGCCAACACGCAGGAAATGTTGCGGGAAGTTCGCTTGGCGCTTCTGGAGGCCGACGTGGCCCTACCGGTGGTGAAAGAGTTCATCAACCAGGTGAAAGAACAGGCGCTGGGCGAGGAAGTGCTGAACAGCCTCACCCCCGGCCAAGCCTTGGTGGGCATTGTTCACAAACAGTTGATCAAGCTGATTGGCGAGAAAACAGAAGAAATCAACCTGGCGGCCCAGCCCCCCGTGGTGATTTTGATGGCGGGTTTGCAAGGTGCCGGTAAAACAACCACCACAGGTAAGCTGGCCAAGTATTTAAAAGACAACCTGAAAAAGAAAGTGCTGACCGTTTCAGCCGACGTGTACCGCCCTGCGGCGATCGAGCAGCTGAAAACAGTCAGCGCGCAAGCTGGCGCCGAGTTCTTTCCTTCCGACATCACTCAAAAGCCGGTTGACATTGCCCTGGCCGCCCTGAACCACGCCAAACGCCAGTTTTTTGATGTGCTGATTCTGGACACGGCGGGCCGCTTGGGCATAGACGAAGCCATGATGAATGAAATCAAGGCTTTGCATGCAGCGGTGAACCCGACTGAAACCCTGTTTGTGATTGACGCCATGTTGGGTCAGGATGCGGCCAACACCGCCAAGGCCTTCAACGAGGCCCTGCCCCTGACCGGCGTGGTACTGACCAAGATGGACGGTGATGCGCGAGGCGGTGCCGCCCTTTCCGTGCGCCAAATTACAGGCAAGCCCATTAAATTCATGGGTGTGGGTGAAAAGCTAACCGGCTTTGAGAAATTCCACCCAGACCGCGTGGCGGGCCGAATTCTAGGCATGGGCGACATTGTTTCCTTGGTGGAAGAAGCCAAAAAAGGCATTGACCAACACGAAGCCGAAAAACTGGCGAAAAAACTGAAAAGCGGCAAGGCTTTCGACCTGAACGACTTTTTGGCGCAAATTAGCCAGATGCGCAACATGGGTGGCCTGCAAGGCCTGATGGACAAACTGCCCAGCCAATTGATGAAAGGGGCGGGCGATGTGGATGCCACCGCCGCAGAGAAGCAGATGAAACGCACCGAGGCCATTATTTTTTCCATGACCATTGCCGAACGAACCAAGCCCGATATTTTAAAAGCCTCTCGAAAGCGCCGTATTGCAGCAGGTGCGGGTGTTCAGGTTCAAGAAGTGAACCGCTTGCTCAAGCAGTTTGAGCAAATGCGCGACATGATGAAAAGCATGCAGAAAGGTGGCTTGGCCAAGTTGATGAAAAAAATGGGTGGCGGCGGAAAAGGCGGCTTCCCTGGAGGCGGCATGCCACCAGGTGGCGGGTTTCCAGGCATGTAATCAACTGCGGATTCAGGCCCAATCGTCTTGGGTTCCGATCTCTCGCCAGAAAACCTGTATTCCCCTTGCTGAGCCTCACGATGCCTGAGAACGACCCTCCTAAACT
>NZ_DKTN01000017.1:110186-159817 GCF_002473065.1 Limnobacter sp. UBA7229
AAACACCGCCGCCGATTGGGCGTTACGCCAGCGGTGACCCTTCAAGTTCAGATCAAAAATCACCCGCAACGCGCGGCGCAGGCTTCGGAGGTTCAACATAGCTGTAGCCCCAATTCCGATCCAAACGGTCATACACCAGGTTGGGATAGGTCATTTTTCCAAGGCTGCCGTTGTAACGCCCCAAGGCCCGGTCCAGATTGCCTTTTTCAATGTCGAGGTAATGCCGCAAAATAAGGCAGCCATAACGAATATTCACTCGCGGTTCGAACAACTCACGAGAACTTCCCCTCGATAACACATCAGTCCAAAACGGCATCACCTGCATCAAGCCAATGGCCCCGGCATGGCTAACCGCATCGGCTCGAAAGTTACTCTCTACTTCAATCAGGGCGAAAATAATTTGAGGGTCAATGCCAACTCGCTGCGCTTCATAGCGAATAATCTTGATGAGTTCTGTTCGCTCGGTGAAATCGGGAACACGGCGGGCCAAGCGGCGCGACATCTCGGCCATCCAGTCAATTCGATGGCCGACGGAATCAAAAATTGGACGTGGTGCCGCTGGGGCACTCAAGGCGGTGCGAAGCGCCAGGCGAACATGGTCCGCCATGGGTTCGTACTGCTGATTGGCAAAAACTGGCGAACCAACACCAGCGACAGCCAATACAGCCATGGCCAGCGCAAGCGCCCGGCGGGCACTGCAGGCCAACCGGGCAAACGGATTACAAACTGACTTGCCTGCTGGCAAGTTCAACACGCAACTGCTCAAAAATTTCCCCAACTTCGACATCGCGTTTTTCAACCTTGCCATCGCGAGACTGAAACTCCACTTTGCCTTCTTTCAGGCCACGGTCGCCCAAGGTAACCCGCAGCGGCACGCCGATCAACTCCCAATCAGCGAACATCACACCTGGCCGCTCATCGCGGTCGTCCAGCATCACATCCACGCCAGCGTCTTTCAGCATCTGATAAAGCTTGTCGGCCTGAGCCTTCACTTCTTCGCTTTTCTTGTAGCCAATTGGGCACAACACCACTTCAAAAGGCGCGATGCTCAATGGCCAAATAATGCCGCGGTCGTCAAAGTTTTGCTCAATGGCTGCACCCAAAATACGGGTAACACCAATGCCATAACAACCCATTTCGATCACTGCGGGCTTGCCGTTTTCATCCAGAAACTTGGCTTGCAGGGCTTCAGAGTATTTGGTGCCCAAATAAAACACATGGCCCACTTCAATACCACGGCACATGGCCAGTACACCTTTGCCATCCGGCGAGGGATCGCCCTCAACCACATTTCGAATATCAGCCACCTCGGGCTCAGGCAAATCACGGCCCCAATTCACGCCTGCGTAGTGATAGTCTGCGGCGTTGGCACCGCACACAAAATCACCCATGGCGGCGACACTGCGATCAGCCACAACCCGCACCTCGCCTTTCAAGCCAACGGGACCCAAATAACCGGGTTGGGTACCAAACGCAGCAACAATTTCAGCTTCTGTGGCCAAGCGCAGTTCTTGTACACCGGTCAGCTTGCCAAGCTTGATGTCATTCACTTCATGGTCGCCGCGCACCAGTGCCAATACAATTTGTACCTTCTTGGCAGGCTTGGTTTCATTTTTATCCAGCCACTCGTTGGCAAACACCACGCTCTTCACCGTTGCGGTCAAAGGCAAACCCAACTGCGCTGCAACGGCTTCACAGGTTGAATTACCGGGAGTGTGCACCTTGTCGATGGCCTTGCTGGCGGCTGGGCGCTGCGCGGTGCAAACCGCTTCGGCCAGCTCCACATTGGCGGCATAATCTGAACTTGGACAATACGCAATTGCATCTTCGCCCGTGTCGGCAATCACGTGAAACTCATGGCTGCGGTTGCCGCCAATTGAACCCGTGTCGGCATTCACTGCGCGAAAGTTCAAACCCAAGCGGGTAAAAATACGGCGGTAGGCGTCGTACATGACATCGTAGGTTTTCAGGGCAGCTTCTTGAGTACGGTCGAATGAATACGCGTCTTTCATCACGAATTCGCGGCCGCGCATCACGCCAAAACGTGGGCGAATTTCATCGCGAAACTTGGTTTGAATCTGATACAGGTTCAAGGGCAACTGGCGGTAGCTCTTCACTTCCTTGCGTACCACATCGGTAATCACTTCTTCGTGTGTAGGGCCAATCACGAAATCACGGTCATGACGGTCCTTCAAACGCAGCAGCTCGGGCCCATACTTTTCCCAACGGCCACTTTCTTGCCAAAGCTCAGCGGGTTGAACAGCGGGCATTAGCAATTCAAGAGCACCCGCGCGGTTCATTTCTTCGCGAACAATATTTTCTACCTTGCGAATGGAGCGCAGCCCCACGGGCATATAGGTGTAAATGCCACCGGCCAAACGCTTGATCATGCCAGCCCGCATCATCAGTTGATGGCTGATCACTTCAGCGTCAGCAGGGGCTTCTTTCAGGGTATTCAAAAAAAACTGGGTGGCGCGCATTTGCAAAAAACTCGTGAGTAATGAATTGGTTAGAACAGCGATTGTACTTTTATCCGCTCGCAGCGCGGATACCCTAGGTGTACAAACGCAAGCTCGTGCTTATAATGACTCTGAATTGTAAAGAAATCTGCGGGGCGCGTATGCTTGATAAAGAAGGCTACCGTCCCAACGTCGGCATTATTTTGACCAATTCCCGAAAGCAGGTCTTTTGGGGTAAGCGAATTCGTGAACATTCCTGGCAATTTCCGCAGGGCGGGATTAAACATGGCGAATCGCCTGAACAAGCCATGTACCGGGAACTCCACGAAGAAGTTGGCCTGTTGCCAGAACATGTTGAAATTATAGGAAGAACCAGGAATTGGTTGCGGTACACCGTGCCTGATCACTGGATTCGACGGGAATGGCGGGGAAGCTACAAAGGCCAGAAACAAATCTGGTTTTTGCTGAAATTGGTTGGAAGGGATTGTGATGTCAGCCTGCGGGCCACTGAACACCCCGAATTTGATGCCTGGCGTTGGAACGAGTATTGGGTTCCACTTGAAAACGTAATTGATTTCAAACGGGAAGTGTACAAACAAGCATTGGGAGAGTTGGCCAAACTGCTGTTTTCCAGAAATGACCCAAGGCGACTGCCAAGGGGAGATCACTGGGAACCCGCCGTTAAAACTGAGGAAACCCAAGAAAAACCTGAGTCGACATAAAAAAACGCGAACCACTTGGTTCGCGTTTTTTTATTGGGTAGCAATCCACATGCTTTTGGACTCGTCGAAAACAAACCAAACAGCCTCGTAAGAACGATAGGTGGCATCCAATATTTCGTCGATCACCCACACCCACATCTTCTTTGGCTTTTCAGGTTCCTTCACAAGCAAAACCGCGTTCAGCACGAAATTTCGCTCTTCTCCCTGGACTGCGCAAGTATTCACGCCGTCAACCGCTTCTGCACCGAACAACTGAGTCAACGTAGCATTCTCTGTTTCAATGCGTGGTCGAAGGGAATGCTTGAAACTGGCCAAATTTAAGCTTGAACACAATGACAGATCTTGATCAAGAAGCTTTCCGCCAGACTTTGGCGGCCATGTTTCAGCCAGCTTTAATGCATCGCAGATCAAATAATGCGAGCGTGCAGCGTAGTTCGCTGCCGACTCGGCAACACCACCTTCATGTCGGAAATATTGTTCACAGTTGCTTACGGTACTGCCATTGGTCAATTCAAGCAGAGGTCTAGGAATTAATAGCTCCTCGGATGAGTTTTGTACTTTCACCTGCACATTTGGATCAAGCCAGAAATAATCGTTTTGCGGGGATTCGGCACTTGAGCAGCCAACAAGCGCAACCAAAAAAGCCAGCAGGTAGTTTCTCAAAGTGCCTTCTCCATTAGGTCCGCTTCTTTATTTCTTCTTGTGGGGTATTGATCCTGGAAGTTGCGCAGAATTCTGACTGCGAGTTCCCAGTCCTGGGCGACAACTGAAGCCCAAAACTTAGGTGTGGATCGAACCAGTTCAAGCCCGTGTTGAAAAGATACTGAGGTGATGACAGTTTGAAACTCAGGCTTTAGATCCTCGAATTTCGTCGCACTATTGGAGATTGCGTTGTTGTAACGTCTAGCAAGTTGCGTTAAATAATGAGTTTTAACCACTTGATCAATTTGTAGACATTCGGTCGCAGTAATACTCAGCGGGCTTTTCTCGAGTTTCTTTGCAGCATCATGCTTCTTCAGCCCAAGATAAGGCGCCAACTTTTTAAACAAAGAACCCTGAATACCAAGTCGACGTAGATCATCCTCGTTACGTGCGCCCAAATCAAAGCCTGTGGCAACGGTTACTCCGCTTTTGCTCTTTTCCAGATCGGGGATGTAGCCACCGGTTCTGCACCCTCCTTCCAACTTAGAAAGAAACGAATAATCAACCTCAAACGACATCGCCATCTCCATTGAAAAAATGGAGAGTAGCGGGAGTCGAAAAACAGAGCAAAAACAGCTACATTTAGGTAATCATAGTTAGGCTAATTGGCGATCAACGGCCTCAATGCCGCCAACACCTGTGGCGCATTTTCCAAATGCGGATAGTGCCCCAAACCAGCCAGTCGAATGGTTTGTTTGCCAGGCACCAGTTCCTCGAAGCGCTGCACCATGTGTTCGCCGGAAATGGGATCTTCGACACCGTCGATCAGCGCAAAGGGCATGTCGGCTTTCTGCAAGGCTTGCACCCAACGGTCGCGGTTTTCTCGCCTCTCACGCATGTACTGAATCAGCAGGTGCATGCACAAGTTTCCTTTTTTGTGGGCCATCAACGTCCACGCCGCATCAATGTCGGCATCGCTCAGCCCTTCCGAGCATACGCTGCGAAGGCTGGCCGCCAACTTTTCCTTTTTCATGAAGCGTGTGAATACAAAGCCCAGAGGACTGAGCAGCAGTTTTTGGACCAGAATGGCGCGGTGTGTTTCTGGAAAAAGCCCGCCGTTGAGCATCACCACGCGCCGCAGGCGAAAACTCAGCTTTCCCTCCGCATGTCGGGCCAATAGCTCTTGCCCCACCGTGTCACCCACGTCATGCGTAATCATCGAGCATTCCTCAACCCCTTTGGTTTTCAGCAAAGCTTCTGCAATGTCGGCCTGATTAAAAATGGAATGCTGCCAGGTGCGCGGCTTGTCAGAATAGCCATAGCCCAGCATATCAAATGCAATCAGGCGATGAGTTTCGGCCAGTTCAGGCCATAGCAAATGGAAGTCGTAACTGGCGGTGGGAAAACCATGAATGAGCAGCAGAACAGGTTTGTTGGCGGCGGCTGTGTCTTGCACAAATATGGAGTGGCCTTTCCATTCAAATAACTGCCCGCTGTTTTTCCACATCGACAGTTCCATAGGCTCACTCCAATTCGTGTTAGGCCAATACCACCATGTTGTCGCGATGAATCAGCTCAGGTTCATCCAGATAACCAAGGATGGACTCTATCGCGCTGGTGGGTTGCTTGGCAATTTTTTTGACCTCAGCAGCTGCATAGTTCACCAGGCCACGCGCCACCTCGTCGCCCTCAGGGCTTAAACAGGCGACTACATCACCACGCTGAAAATTGCCTTGACAACCGGTGACACCAATGGGAAGCAGGCTGCCCTTTTTCTTGCGCAAAGCCTCTGCGGCACCCGCATCCAGCAAGAGTGAGCCTTTCAATTTTAAATGGTCGGCCATCCATTGCTTTCGCGCAGCCAGGCGACCCAGTGGTGCTTTCAGGTATGTACCTACAGCTTCGCCCTTCATCAGGCGAACGAGCACATTGGGCTCGTGCCCACTGGCAATTACTGTTGCAGCACCACTTCGTGCGGCGCGCTTGGCCGCCAGAATTTTCGTGATCATTCCGCCAGTGCCTACACTGCTGCCAGCACCGCCTGCCATTTTTTCGAGTTCTGGGTTGCCCGCGGTTTCTTCGTGGATGAATTTGGCGTCCGGGTTTTTGCGGGGGTCGGCGCTGTACAGGCCCACTTGATCGGTCAAAATAACCAAGGTGTCCGCTTCCACCAAGTTGGTGACCAAGGCACCCAAGGTGTCGTTGTCACCAAAGCGAATTTCGTCAGTAACCACGGTGTCGTTTTCATTGATGATGGGCACCACTTTGTGGCCCAACAAGGAATACAGGGTGGAACGGGCATTCAGGTAACGTTCGCGATCCGCCAGATCGGCATGGGTTAGCAGCACCTGCGCGCACACCAGGCCATGTTCAGCAAAGCCTATTTCATAGGCGTGAACCAAACCCATTTGCCCCACCGCAGCAGCGGCTTGAAGCTCATGAATTTCGCGCGGGCGCTTGGCCCATTTCAAGCGTTTCATGCCCTCGGCAATTGCGCCCGAGGACACCAGCACCACCTCGCAGCCCTGATTGGTTAATTCAGCGATTTGCGCTGCCCAGGCGCGTATGGACTCCATGTCCACGCCCTTTCCACCTTTGGTGACTAGGGAGCTGCCTACTTTAACTACTACACGTTGATTTGCCAGAGATTTCTCTGCCACGGAAATTACTCCTGATCGTCGCCAGTTTCTTGAGGATTGATGAGTGTACCTGTGCTTTCGCGAAAGCGAGCGTCAGGCTCGGGCGGAAACTCAACCTGCATTTGCTGCACGAGGTTTTCGTACACCGAACGCATCAAGTTCGCCGTGTTCTCACCAGTCAAACTCGAAATGGGGTGAACCTGGCCCTGCCAACCTGTTTTCTCGCGGTAGCGGGTAACAAAATCGTCGATTTTCGCTTTCCTGTCCTCTTCCGCAATCATGTCGATTTTGTTCAACACCAGCCAGCGTGGCTTGGCCCAAAGGTCTTCGTCGTATTTGCGCAATTCCTCCACGATAGCCGCAGCCTCGTACACTGGGTCTACGTTTTCATCGAAAGGGGCCAAGTCGACAAGGTGCAACAGCACACGGGTTCGGCTCAAATGCTTCAAAAACTGGTGGCCCAAGCCTGCACCTTCGGCGGCACCTTCGATCAAACCTGGCACATCGGCGATCACGAAGCTTTGCGCATGCCCAATGCGCACCACACCCAGGTTAGGGTGCAGGGTGGTAAAAGGGTAGTCTGCAATTTTCGGGCGAGCATTTGACACTGCGGCAATCAAGGTCGATTTACCAGCGTTGGGCATGCCCAGCAAACCCACATCGGCCAGCACCTTCAATTCAAGCTTGTAACGGGCGGACTCACCGTCTTTGCCCTTGGTAAACTGGCGTGGTGCCCGGTTCACACTGCTTTTGAAGTGAATATTGCCCAAGCCGCCATCGCCGCCCTTGGCAATCAACACTTGCTGACCATGCTCAGTAAGGTCAGCTACAACCAGGCCGGTTTCAGCATTCACAATGGTGGTGCCAACCGGCATTTTCAAAACAATGTCAGGGCCGGCTGCGCCATAACAATCGGAGCCACGGCCATTTTCACCGCCTTTGGCCCGGTGTTGTTTTGAAAAGCGATAGTCAATCAAGGTATTCAGGTTGCGGTCGGCTTCGGCAAACACGCTACCGCCCTTGCCGCCATCGCCGCCATCTGGCCCACCTTTCGGAATGAATTTTTCGCGACGAAAGCTGCCAGAGCCATTACCGCCCTTGCCTGCGAACACCTCAATTGTTGCTTCGTCGATGAATTTCATGCTTGTTCCTGATAACTGCGCCTAACGACCGCGCCCGACAGCTGTGCCGATTTACTTTAAAAACGAATGCACCTGGCCCAAAACGAAAATAGCCCTGCAATGCAGGGCTATTGGACCAAGCACGGTGTGCGGTGCAAACGAAGGATTAACCCTCGCTGACCACGCTCACAGTTTTGCGACGCAAGGCGCCTTTCACTGAGAACTGCACCTGACCGTCTGTCAGTGCAAACAATGTGTGATCTTTGCCCATGCCGACGTTGTCGCCAGCATGAAAACGTGTACCGCGTTGGCGAATGATGATGCCGCCGGCATTGATTGCCTGACCGCCAAACACCTTCACACCCAGTCGCTTGGCTTCTGAGTCACGTCCGTTGCGCGTAGAGCCGCCGCCTTTCTTACTTGCCATGAGTCATTCTCCTCTATCAAGCGTTGATGGCTTGGATCTGGATTTGAGTGAAGTTCTGGCGATGGCCTTGACGCTTTTGATAGTGCTTGCGACGACGCATCTTGAAGATCTTCACTTTGTCGTGACGACCGTGTGCCAAAACAACTGCCTTGACCGAAGCCCCTTGAACCAGTGGAGTACCCACTTTTACGGTGTCACCGCTACCAACGGCAAGCACTTCGTCCAGAGAGATTTCTTGGCCAATGTCAGCAGGTATCTGTTCTACTTTAAGTTTTTCACCAGCGATAACCTTGTATTGTTTACCACCGGTTTTTATGACCGCGTACATAGTTGACCTCTAAACTTTCAATGATATAAACCCGAAAAAATTCGGATAGCCCGCAATTATGCTCGGAAAGTGCAATGTTGTCAAAGCCTTGTGATCATTCATCGTTCATTCTGCTCACGAAACGCGGCTTTTGGCAAACACCGTCAAGTACAATAAGCGCAACATAAATCATCCAGACATGCAGTGAACCCATGCCCAGCCCAGCGCCCAGTGTGAAAAGTGTGTTGTCCCCCATCGCGGCCGACATGCAGCAACTTGATCAGGTTATTCGAACCAGTCTGCACTCCGAGGTCAGCCTGATCAACCAGATCAGCGATTACATCATCAACGCAGGTGGAAAACGCCTGCGCCCCGCATTGGTCATTTTGACAGCCCGGGCACTGGGTGCAAACCCGCAACAAATGCAGCAAGCCATTGAATTGGCAGCGATTGTTGAATTTATTCACACAGCCACACTGCTGCACGACGATGTGGTCGATGAATCGGACATGCGCCGAGGGCGCCTGACTGCCAATGCCGAGTACGGAAATTCTGCTGCGGTGCTGGTGGGCGACTTCCTGTACTCCCGCTCGTTTCAGATGATGGTAAAAATTGGCTTGATGGACGTCATGGACGTGCTGTCGGAAGCCACCAACACCATCGCTGAAGGCGAAGTATTGCAATTGTTGAACTGCAAAGACCCCGATGTCACGGAAGCTCGATACATGCAAGTCATCGACTTCAAAACTGCGAAGCTGTTTGAGGCCTCGTGCCGCCTGGCGGGCATTGTGACCGGTCAAAGCAAGGAGGCGGTCGCCAACCTGGGGCGATTTGGCGCAGAAGTAGGAAGCGCTTTTCAACTGATTGACGATGTGCTGGACTATGCCGGGGAAAGCGCCGCCTTGGGTAAAAACGTGGGTGACGACCTTCGCGAAGGCAAACCCACCCTGCCCCTGATTCATGCCATGCAACACGCAGAACCGCAAGTGCAAGCCCAAATACGGAAGGCAATTGCCAACGGTGGCACCCAAGACGTCAGCGCCATCTTGGCCAGCATGGAACACACAGGCTCGCTGGCCTACACCCGAGACAAGGCCCATGCACTGGCACAATCAGCCAAAGTCCGCTTGGGAAAACTGCCGGGCAACCCATACACTGAAGCATTGACGATGTTGTGCGATGTTGCGGTGAATCGCGACACCTGATCCATGTGGAAAAAACATCCGCCTAGGTGATTGATAAGTACACACTGAATACGCATAGTTGGACAATGTAGTTGTTGATCCAAACCGTTCACTTTCAAGGACTTTGATCTATGAGCATCAGTAGTGCAATTGTCAAAAGCTCGGGGCTTGTGCGGGCGCTGACCGCCAAAGGAATTATGGACAATGCTCAATTAGAGCAATTGACCGCAGAGGAAGCCCAGGGCCGTTCAGTGGCTGAGTGGATTGTGAACAACGGATTGGTGAGTGCCGAACTTTTAGCCAGTACTGTTGCGCAGCATTTTGGCTACCCTTTACTCGACCTCAGCCAGTTTGACGATACCCGCGAGGGCATTGAAGCAGATTTGATTCAGGCCGAAAAAGGACTTGAGGCTTTTGTTTTGAATCGCCGCCACGGCTCGCTCAGTGTGGCCATGGCCGACCCCACTGACCTGAGCACCATTCAGCAACTCAAGTTTCGTACGCAGTTGCAAGTGGAGCCAGTCGTGGTTGAATATGACAAGTTGCTCAGCCGGATCGAAAAGAATGATCCGTCCCAGGGGATGGATGAGGGCCTGCTGACTGAGGTTGAGTCGGACGCAAACAGCTCGAACAACGAAGAAACCTCGCCAGACGTCGATGACGCCCCGATTGTGCGTTTTGTTCAACGTGTGCTCAGCGACGCCATGAAAAAAGGCGCCTCAGACATTCACTTCGAGCCCTACGAAAAAAGCTATCGGGTCCGATTCCGGATTGACGGCGTGCTTCAGGAAACCTCGCAACCGCCGCTGGCTGCAAAATCAAAGATCGCGGCTCGAATCAAGATCATGAGCCGCCTGAATACCACCGAAACCCGGATACCTCAAGACGGCCGCATTCGACTTACCCTTGGGGCTGACGAACGCAAAATCGATTTCCGGGTGAGCACGCTGCCCACCCTGTTTGGTGAAAAAATCGTCATGCGACTGCTTGACTCCAGCAAATCACTGCTGAAGCTTGAGCAACTCGGGTTTGACAACACCCAACGCCTGGCTGTCGAAAAAGCCTTGGCAAAACCACACGGCATGATCCTGGTCACCGGCCCCACAGGCAGCGGCAAAACGGTGTCGCTGTACACCTTTCTCCAAATGCTGAACAACGACTCAATTAACATCAGCACTGTAGAGGACCCTGCGGAAATCAACTTGCCGGGCATCAACCAGGTCAACATCAACGAACGGATCGGCCTGACCTTTGCCAAAGCCCTTCGAGCCCTGCTGCGTCAGGATCCTGACGTGATTATGGTGGGTGAAATCCGTGACCTTGAAACAGCGGACATTTCAATCAAGGCGTCACAAACGGGCCATAAGGTGCTGTCTACCTTGCACACCAACGACGCTGTGTCGTCCATTATTCGCTTGAAAAACATGGGCGTTGAAACATTCAACATTTCCTCCTCGGTCAGCCTCATTATCGCGCAACGGCTGGTGCGAAAGCTGTGCAATTGCAAGTCACCCAATCCGCTTGGCCTTCAGGCATTGACCACCTCTGGCTTGTTAAAAGAGGTCCCCCAAGAGGATTGGACACCCTTCTGCGCGGTGGGCTGTGAGGCCTGCAATGGCACAGGATACTCAGGTCGCACCGGGATTTATGAAGTGCTACCCGTGTCCGAGGCCATGCAGGAACTCATCATTTCGGGTGCGTCCGCGCTCGACTTGGAACGCCTTGCCCGCCAAGAGGGCATTGCCAGCATGAGTGAATCGGGCGTTGCCAAAATCCGCTTGGGAATCACCAGCATTGAAGAAATTCTGGGCGCGACAAAAGCCGATTAATCTGCTTGTGAGCACGCGCAATGAATGCAAACCTGAGAGAGAAACCCCCTGCAGGGGACCTGCTGTTTCTGTGGACAGAAAAACCCAAAGGCAAGGCACAAAAGGCACGGTCCGGCGAAATCCGGGCCAGGTCAATCGACCATGCCCGCTACCAACTTAGCCGCCAAGGCGTCAAGGCCAGCTCACTGCGAAAAGCGAAACCTTACAGCGGAAGCAAAATTCCACTGGTTCTGGTGGCCTCATTTGTCAGGCAACTTGCGGTCATGATCCAGTCTGGTGTACCGCTTGGGCAAAGCCTCGGCTTGATCGCAGGTGGCATGACCAGCAAATCCAAAAGGGCCATTCAAACCGTGGTCAGAGCCATTCGTGCAGATGTGGAAAGCGGCTTGAAACTCAGCGATGCCATGCGTAAACACCCTCGATGTTTCGACAACCTGTTTTGCAACACTCTGGCTGCTGGCGAAAATGCGGGGGAGTTGGACGCAGCACTTGGGCGACTGGCCACACACATTGAAAAAACGTTGCGGATTCGGCAAAAAGTTCGCAAGGCCATGATTTACCCAAGTATTGTGGTGCTTGTTGCGATTGCGGTCACCGTGGGCATGTTGTTGTTTGTATTGCCATCGTTCAAGTCTATTTATTCGCAGTTCAAGGCCGAACTGCCTTTGCTCACCACCCTGTTGCTGAAAGCCTCCGACTTTCTTCAGGAATATGGATTGATTCTGCTGGCTGCAGTGGGCTTGGGCGTTTACAGCCTGTTTCAGATGTACCGTCGAAATCAAAAATTCAAGAACTCAATGGACATACTGCTGTTACGCTTGCCATTGATCGGCGACCTGATGAAAACAGCTGTTCATGCCCGTTGGACACGCACCTTTTCAACATTGAGTGCATCCGGGGTGCCCATCACCTCCGCTCTGGAATCTGTGGCCAGCGTGTCCCAAATTCGAAGCTTTCAAGATGCCACGCTTGAAATACGGCAAGCCGTCGCCTCGGGTGGCAGAGTGTCCGACAGCATGGAAAACAGCCGGCTTTTTCCGCCGGAATCCGTCCAGATGATCCGGATCGGAGAGGAGTCGGGCCGAATGGACTCCATGCTGGAACGACTGGCCAACCAATTCGAAACCAATCTGGACGACAAAGTGGATACACTGTCCACCGTCATGGAGCCCATGATCATGTGCATTATTGGCATACTGGTGGGCGTGCTGATTGTGGGCATGTACATGCCAATCTTCAATATGGGAGACATTGTTTGATCGCGCTGAATGGTATGGTTCCCGCCCAATGGTTTGTGTTGAGCGTGCTTCTGGGGCTTTGTGTGGGGTCTCTGCTGAATGTGGTGGCCCACAGGTTGCCTATCATGATGCAACGCGCTTGGGATGCCGACCTGGCCGAAGCCCAGGGCCGTGAACCCGAGGAATTTCCGCGCTTTAACCTGTTTTTACCGGTGTCCCATTGCCCGTCATGCAAAACGCCACTGAAAGCCTGGCACAACATTCCAGTGATCTCTTACCTGCTTCTGCGTGGCAAATGTGGTCACTGTTCAAGTCAAATCTCCTTGCGCTACCCGGTGGTAGAACTGTTGTGTGGGGGGCTTTTTCTGGCCATCGCCCTGCTTCACCCGCCTGGTATTGTGGCCCTGGCTTTGATGGTATTTGCCGCCAGCTTGTTGGCGCTTGCCCTCATTGACCTTGACACCTACCTGCTGCCCGACAGCATTACTCTTCCCCTGTTGTGGGCCGGTTTGCTGTTTAACCTGTTTGCCGAGTTTGTGCCGCTGGCCAGTGCCGTGTCCGGTGCAGCCATGGGTTACGTGGTGCTGTGGCTGATTTACCAGCTTTTCAAACTGGCCACAGGCAAGGAAGGCATGGGGTATGGCGATTTTAAACTGCTTGCCGCAATTGGCGCCTGGCTGGGTGTGACCTCCTTGTTCAGCGTGGTCTTGTTTGCCTCCGTGTCGGGTGTGGTGTTTGGCCTGATAATTCAAACCATTCGCGGAAAGAAGAAAACCGATGCCTTTCCCTTTGGCCCGTGCCTGGTCATTGGCGCACTGGCGTGGATGGCCGGCTTCGACCTGACCAAGTGGATTTAAGCAAGCCATGCACATCGCCTTGAACAAACCCAAGCAGTTGGTGGTGGGCCTGACCGGCGGAATTGGATCTGGGAAAACCGCAGTATCCAACCGGCTTCAGGCGCTGGGTGCCACGGTGATAGACACCGACGAAATTGCTCACAGCCTGACCAAGGCCGGGGGCCTCGCCATACCCGACATACAAAGAACTTTTGGCCGTGAAGTCTTGCTTCAGGACGGAAGCATGAACCGCGATCACATGCGGGCTTTGGTGTTCAAAGACCCTGAACAACGATTGGCGCTGGAGAAAATTCTTCATCCAAAAATTCGCCAGCTTGTTCAGCAGCAACTGGACGCTGGAGCCCCACTTTACTTTGTGCTGGTTGTGCCTTTGTTGTTTGAAAAGGGGGGCTGGGGCGAACTGATGGATGAAATTGTTGTGGTTGACTGCCCGGTAGAACAGCAGATCCAAAGAGTGATACAACGCAACGGCTGGCCAGAAACGCAAGTACGCGCGGTGATACAAAATCAGGCCACGCGAGAGACACGATTGGCAGGTGCAACGCAGTTGATCGAAAACAATGGTGAGTTAGCTGAACTGATTGAAAAAATCGACTTTATGCACCAAAAATTGATAAAAAAGGCGCAAAAATGACCTTGCTATTTGCATGAAAACCACAGGTGCGCCACAATCACACCTGATGTTTCTTTTAAATGCGATGGCTCGGTGACTCAAGTTACAGACGAACAACAGACCACCAATCCGGTCACTCAAATCACCACATACGAGTTTCCACTCAACGAGAGAATTCGTACGCTGCTGCGCCTTGAAGATTTGTTCGCCAAGTTTGGCTTCTTCATGTCGCAAGACCATAGACTGGACCATCACACAGCCCTGCTAACCCTGTTCGAAATTATCGAAGTCGGTTCGAGAGCTGATCTAAAAAGTGATTTACTCCAGGAACTCGACCGACAGCGCGCATCGCTGGTTCAATTTCGCGGTCACCCGGGCGTTGATCGGCACATGCTCGAAGACACGCTTGCCAGCATTGACTCCACCGCCACGCAACTGAACCAGTGCAACGGTCGCTTGGGCTACCACCTGCGCGACAATGAATTTTTGATGATTATCAGAAGCCGATGCACCATTCCCGGCGGTGTCTGTGAATTTGATTTGCCCGGCTACCACCGCTGGCAATCCCGATCAGCCCAAGCGCGCCGTACCGATATAGAGGCCTGGTTTGAACCCATGCGGCCTTTGGCCAAGGCCATTGAACTGGTACTCAAAATTTTGCGCCACAGTGGCGAAATGAATGTGGTCATTGCCGAACAAGGCAACTACACCCAGCAAATGAGCGGCAAAACATTTCAATTGTTACGGGTAGATTTGCCCAGTGATCTGGAAGTGGTTCCCGAATTCAGCGCCAACAAATACATGTTGTGGATTCGATTTAACATTCCAAACGCCAACGGGATCAGTAAAAACAATCCTTACCTTGACGCCTTTGAATTCAAGATCCGGCTGTGTAATTTGTAACTTGGTGTTTGCAAGTTACCTGGCCAAGCCCAAACTGGCTGAGCATGGCAACTCCATGGGCACCATGCAAATGGGCATCCCGAATGTCGTCGGCAGCAAGGCCGCCAATTGCGAACACAGGCAAACGCGCAGCCTGCGCTGATTCAAGAAACTTCTCCCAACCCAAACCCGACTGCCCCGGATGCGAGGGAGTTGGCTTTACGGCACCCAACACGGCATAAGTCAAGCCACGATCAAAAGCAATTTTGAGGCTGTCGGCATCGTGAACAGACGCACCAGCGCACTGCAACTCCTGAAACTGACCCGACAGCAAGTGCGCTTGCGTCAAATGCAACGGACACGGCAAGGCGTCCAGATACTCGCGCAGGTTTAGCCAGGTGTCTGAATTCAATAACATGGCCTGACCGGTTTTCTGGCACAAACCATAACAGTGCTCAAAGGCCCGAATCAGGTCATTGCCGTTCAGGCTCTTTTCACGGAACTGGATGTAAATTGGCGTCTTGATTGTGCTCAAGCCTATCTCAAGTCGCCGGGCGCAAGCCTCAAAACCTGCTTCGTAATTACTCAATGCCATCACCACAGGCTGAGCCAATTTGGGCAGTAAGGGTTCAGTGGCAGGCAGAATAGGAGACAGGTCTGAGCTGTCAAGGCTGGCCCATGTGAAGCGCTGGTTCTCCAGCGACTTGGGGCTGCCTTCAAAACGCCACACACGGTAAAGGTGCAAACGCACGTTGGCATGCTCGTAGTCGTGTTCAATGCGGAACCACGGGCCACCTTCAAGGGCAGTGATGTCGAGTTCTTCTTTCAGTTCACGCACCAAGGCCTGCCAAACTGTTTCGTCTGGCTCTACCTTGCCACCTGGAAACTCCCAGTAACCGGCATAAGGTTTACCTTCTGGCCGACAACCCCACAGCACCTGGCCGCCGGCATTGAACACCACAGCCACTGCCACATCAATTCGGGGTTTTACAGGGTAAGTTGTCACTCAGCTTATAAACCTTTTGAGCCGGCCCAATGCTTGGCAAACTGATAGGCCAGGCGGCCACTGCGGCTACCGCGCTCAATGGTCCATCGAAGTGCGATGTGGCGAGCCTCGTCGGTATAAGGCATGTTGAAATGCTCCAGCCACACCTGCACAGCGGCCAGGTACTCATCCTGATTGAATGCATGAAAAGATACCCACACACCGAATCGGTCTGACAGCGATACCTTTTCTTCAATGCCTTCGGCGGGACGAATTTCGCCATTGTCCATGTGCTGGGTTTGAAGGTTGTCTTTCATCATTTGCGGCAGCAAATGGCGGCGGTTTGATGTGGCGTAAATCAACACGTTGTCCGATGTGCCCGCAATAGAGCCATCCAATACACTTTTCAATGCCTTGTAGCCAGCCTCGCCTTCCTCAAAAGACAGATCGTCACAAAACACAACAAAACGTTCAGGTCTGCCGTTGACCAGGTCAACCACGTCTTGCAAAAACAGCAGGTCTGTTTTGTCAACCTCGATCAGGCGCAAACCCTGGGGCGCGTAGCGGCTCAACATGGCACGCACCAAGCTTGACTTGCCGGTGCCACGCGCACCTGTGAGCAACACGTTGTTGGCGGGCAAACCTTTCACGAACTGGTGGGTGTTCTGGTCCACCTTCTCAAGTTGGGGGCCAATGTTTTTCAGCACAGCCGCATCCAGTGACTCGACTGTTTTTACTGGTTCAAGGCGTAATTGGCCCGCCCTGTGATGCAGGCGAAACGCAGTGGAGGCATTCCAGTTCGTGGGGGCTTTCATCACCCCCTGCTCCAAGGCTTGGGCGATACGGCCAAGCTGCTCGAGAATCGCTTTGGTGTCGTTGTGTTGGGTGCTCATCGCGCAGCCGTTTTAACTGCGGTAGTCCGCATTGATGGTGACGTACTCATGCGAAAAGTCTGTGGTCCACACGGTGGTGCTGGCGTTGCCACGCCCCAATTGAACGCGCACGGTAATTTCTGCATCGTTCATGACCGCCTGGCCTTGCTCTTCCCGATAATCGGGGTGGCGGCCGCCATTTTGGGCCACATAGACATCGCCCAGATACAGTTGAATTTTGGTTTGGTCGAGGTCATCAATGCCGGCATAACCCACAGCCGCCAAAATACGGCCCAGGTTGGGGTCTGACGCGAAAAACGCAGTTTTCACCAAAGGAGAATGGCCAATGGCGTAAGCCACTTTCAGCGCCTCTTCTTCACTGCCGGCCTGCTCAACTTTCACAGTGATGAATTTGGTGGCACCCTCGCCATCGCGAACAATTGCCTGGGCCAGCTTGATCGACTCGGCCTTCAGTGCCTCGAATACGGCTGCAGCTTCTGGCTCATTGCCGGTTTGAATATTCACAGCCTTGCTTTTGCCTGTGGCAATCACCACAAAGCTGTCATTCGTCGATGTATCGCCATCAATGGTGATTCGATTGAATGAGGCATCCGCCATGGCTGTAGTCCACTTTTCCAACACAGGCTGTGCAATGGCTGCATCGGTGGCCAGGTAACCCAGCATGGTGGCCATATTGGGGCGAATCATGCCTGCACCCTTTGAAACCCCTGTGATTGCAATTTCACCTGCACCCACTTTCAGCTTGCGGCTGCTGGCTTTGGGCAAGGTGTCGGTGGTCATGATTGAGGTGGCGGCATCCAGCCAATCGGCTTTGCCCAAACCTGCAACCGCCTGATCAATGCCCAACAACAGGCGATCCATGGGCAGGTTTTCAAGAATGACGCCAGTTGAAAACACCAACACTTGCTCAGGCTGAACACCCAGCAACTCGGCCACTTTGGCCGTGGTTGCACGTGCATCAGACAAACCACGTTCGCCCGTGCCCGCATTGGCGCAACCGGTGTTCACCACCAGGGCACGAATACCCTTGCCTGCTTTCAAATGGGCTTGGCATACCTGAACCGGGGCGGCACAAAAGCGGTTTTTCGTAAACACACCCGCCACACTGCTGCCCTCTGCCACACGCACCACCAAGACATCCTTTCGGTTGGGTTTGCGAATTTGGGCCATGGCATAACCCATGTCCAAACCGGCGACTGGAAACAAGGAATCAGCAGCAGGTACATTCAAATTCACAGGCATGGCAATCAACTCCTCGGCTTGCGCGTTTCGCGCGACTATTTCAATATTTTCAGGAAATTTTTCCGTGGCACTGCTTGTACTTCTTGCCGGAACCACAGGGGCAAGGATCGTTACGACCCACCTTTTCACTCACGCGGCGAGGAACGTTGGCTGGCGCAGCGGAACGCTCTGCTTCAGCAGACTGGTCCCCGTCACCACTGGCATCCGGGTGCTGGTACTGCATATTGTCCAAATGCGCAGCAGCTTCTTGCTCCAGCTGTTGCTCCGCTTGCTGCACTTGCTCCGCAGATTGAACTCGCACCGTTAACAAGACTTTGGCCACCTCGTCGCGCACTCGGTTCAGCAAGGCACCAAACAACTCAAAGGCTTCGCGCTTGTATTCCTGTTTGGGGTTTTTCTGGGCGTAACCACGCAAGTGAATGCCTTGGCGCAGATAATCCAGAGCGGCCAAGTGTTCACGCCAGTGGGTGTCAATGCTTTGCAAAAGCAATGTTTTTTCAAACTTGGCGAAGGAATCCACACCGACCAATTGAACCTTGGCTTCGTAGATTTCGTCGGCCATTTGAAGAATGCGCTTCAGGAAATCTTCGTCCGAGCTTTTGGCATCCTCTTCCAGCCATTGGCGCAAAGTGGCCTCAAGCTGGTACTCATTGCGCAATACGGCTTCCAAACCTTCCATGTCCCATTGCTCTTCAACGGATTCCTCAGGAATGTACTCACGGAACACTGATTCCAGCGCGCCATGGCGCAAGTTGCCAATGGTTTCACGAATTTCGGCCGATTCCAGAATTTCATTGCGCTGCGCGTAAATGATTTTGCGCTGCTCGTTGGACACGTCATCGTATTCCAGCAATTGCTTGCGAATGTCGAAGTTGCGACCTTCCACTTTGCGCTGGGCAGACTCAATTGAGCGGGACACAATACCTGCCTCAATGGCCTCGCCTTCAGGCAATTTCAAGCGCTCCATGATTGCGCGCACGCGGTCGCCTGCAAAAATGCGCAGCAATTGGTCTTCCATCGACAGGTAAAAACGCGAGGAACCCGCATCACCCTGACGACCGGCGCGGCCACGCAGCTGGTTGTCGATACGCCGGCTTTCATGGCGCTCGCAACCAATGATGTGCAAACCGCCAGAATTCAGCACCGCTTCATTGCGCAGCTTCCATTCTGCGCGCGCTTTCTCGATCAGGGCAGGCTTGGCTGCTTCATCAATTTCAGCATTGTTTTCAATGCCGGCCAGCTCGCGCTCCAGGTTGCCACCCAACACAATGTCGGTTCCCCGGCCTGCCATATTGGTCGCAATGGTAATGGCTTTCGGGCGCCCGGCCTGGGCCACAATCTCAGCCTCTCGCTCGTGCTGCTTGGCGTTGAGCACATTGTGAGGCAGCTTCTCTTTTTCAAGGAAACTGGCGATTAATTCGGAATTCTCGATCGAGGTGGTACCCACCAGCACAGGTTGGCCACGCTCGTAACAGTCTTTGATGTCTTCAAGAATGGCGTTGTATTTCTCACGCGCGCTTTTGTAAATTTTATCCTGTGCATCTTTACGCTGAATTGGTCGATGCGTTGGGATAATCACGGTTTCCAGACCATAAATGGACTGGAATTCAAAAGCTTCCGTGTCGGCTGTACCGGTCATGCCCGACAGCTTCTTGTACATCCTGAAATAATTCTGGAAGGTGATGGAGGCCAGTGTTTGATTCTCGGCCTGAATGCGAACACCTTCCTTGGCTTCCACCGCCTGGTGCAAGCCATCAGACCAGCGGCGGCCTGGCATCAGGCGGCCCGTGAATTCGTCCACGATGATCACTTCACCGTTTTGAACCACATAGTGCTGGTCTTTGTGAAACAGATTGTGGGCGCGCAAGGCGGCCATCACATGGTGCATCAGGGAAATATTGGCTGCATCATAGAGACTGGCGCCTTCCGGCAGCAATCCCATTTGGCTGAGGATCTGTTCGGCTTTTTCATGGCCGGCTTCACTCATCTGGATTTGGTGGCCCTTCTCGTCCACGTAAAAGTCGCCGGGCACCTCTTCCTCGCCGGGCTTTTGCTCGCTTTGCATTCGAACCAGCTGCTTGGGCAGGCTGTCCAGTTTGCGATACATTTCAGTGTGATCGTCAGCCTGACCGGAGATGATCAAGGGCGTGCGCGCCTCGTCGATCAAAATCGAATCCACCTCGTCGACGATCGCGTAATTCAGACCACGCTGAACACGCTCGCCCACGCTGTACACCATGTTGTCGCGCAGGTAGTCAAAACCGAATTCATTGTTGGTGCCGTAGGTGATATCAGACGCATACGCAGCCTGCTTCTGGTCGTGTGGCATGCGGGACAGGTTACAACCCACAGTCAGACCCAGAAAGCTGTAGAGCTTGCCCATCCAGGCAGCATCGCGAGAAGCCAGGTAGTCGTTCACGGTAATCACATGAACGCCTTTTCCTTCCAGTGCATTCAAGTAGGCGGGCAAGGTGGCCACCAGCGTTTTACCTTCACCGGTGCGCATTTCTGAAATTTTGCCCTGATGCAGGGCCATACCGCCGATCAGCTGCACATCAAAGTGCCGCATGCCAAACACCCGCACGCTGGCCTCTCGAACCACGGCAAAGGCCTCGGGCAGCAAGCTGTCCAGCGAGTCACCTTTGGCCAGGCGCTCTTTGAATTCGGCAGTTTTCGCACGCAAAGCGTCATCGCTCAAGGCCTGAACGGTCGGCTCGAGGGCGTTGATTTGGTTGACGGTTTTACGGTAGGTCTTTAGCAACCGTTCATTGCGGCTGCCAAAAAGCTTTTTCAGAGTGTCTGTGATCATAATGTCGGCTGGTTCGACCCTTGAGGGGCCTGAAAGTCAATCGACCGGGTTTTGGGTCCGGTCGATTCCAAAAACAGCCTAGAAGTTTAGCACGCGAAGTCTAGTCCAGCGGGACAGTAGCGCTTTCCGAGAATAAGCCGTTTAAGGCGGCCACAGTTGAAGGGCCAGGACGGGGAAGACCGTTCTTTTCCAGAAACTTATTGGGGTTTTGTGGCACACCGTCTACGCGCACTTCAAAGTGCAGGTGCGGGCCCGTTGAGCGGCCGGTGCTGCCCACCAGGGCAATTTTTTGACCAAGCCGCACAATGTCGCCGGGTTTAACCAGCAGCTTGGATGCGTGAGCATACCGCGTGGTGGTTTTGTTGTTGTGCTCAATTTCGACCATGTTGCCGTAGCCTGGGTGCCACTTGGCCTCCACAACTACACCTGCCGCGGCCGCCAAAATGGGCGTGCCTGTGGGGGCAATGAAGTCAATACCCTCGTGAACAGAACGACGGCCGGTAAATGGGTCAATTCGGTTACCGAAATTGCTGACTGCGATAGTGTCTAGAAGGGGAGATTCGTTGGGAACACTGAGAAACTTGACTCGGGCGCTTTGAAGGTCGGTGTCGATGATGCTGAATACATCAGCCTGTCGTTCGATTTGACTGGCCACATCGGAAATGGCCGTTTTGACTTCCCTGTAATTCAGCGATTTTTCGTCTTTTTGTTGTAAACCACCTTGGCCCAGTTGCTCTGTCAGGGTTACTTTGGTGTCAAGCCCGTTGGATTTCAACAAACGCACACTCACCGCATCCAGACGGGCCAGCTGCGCACGCATCTCGGCCAGCCGAATGGCCATGGCGTCCAAGGGGCTTCCGGTTTCAGCCACATCGTGGTGCTTGGCCAATTGTTGTGAATAAACAATATCTTGAACGACCGGAATCTTCTCACCATAACGCGCAGCCAAGTAGAGGCCGGCTGCCATGAAAGACCCCGCCAACATAACCAGCAAAACAAGCAACAAAGCAACGTGGCTGGTCTTTATACTGAGTACACTGGTGCGAGAAAAAGGACCCCGCATAAGAATTAACTGCATGTATAACCTCCTCAATCCGCGTAGCGAACCGAATTCACCCGTTTTTAACGGGTTTTAGTGAGAACACCCGGTGAAACCAAAGCATTCCGCATTATCTCCCTTGGCAAGCCTGATGCAGGAACCACAAACCAGCTCATTAATCACTCAAGCGGCGCAATCACGTCGGCTTGAGAAGATTATTCACACTTGGCCATCGCTTCGAGGCGTGACCTTTAGTGTTGGACCAATCAAAAAAGACAAACTAAAAATTTTCGTGTCGACCCCGGCGGCGCTGACGCGCCTGAGGCAATCCTTACCCAGCCTGATTCAACATCTGCAGGGTTCGGGCATGAATATAAACGAAATTCAGCTACAAATACAAACCAACCCGTTGACATCGAAGCAGTTGGAGCGTCGCCCAAAAAGGGCTGTTTTCTCGGATGCCGCCCGAAAAGCGTGGCTAGACCTTGAAAACCGGCTGGGGGATTCACCATTGAAGGAGGCTACCCAAGCCCTGAATAAACACCACAAATTCAAGTAGTTTCTAGAATGTATCCGAAAACTACAAGATTTTGTTGTGTTTAATATTATTTTACAATTGTCCCCTTAGGCAACTGCCCAATCTGCTCTGAATACAGTAGGTGTTTCCCTGACACTTTCGAAAGTCACCACCTCGAAGGCTGAAGCATCTTGAATCAAGGCCCGAATCAACTGATTGTTCAAACCGTGACCGGAACGATAGGCTTGGTATTCACCAATAATCGGGTGGCCAATCACGTACAGGTCGCCGATCGCGTCCAGTACCTTATGTTTCACAAACTCATCGTCGTAACGCAGACCATCTGAATTCAGGATTCGATACTCATCCATCACAATCGCGTTGTCGAGATTGCCACCCAGCGCCAAGCCTAAATTGCGCAAGGTTTCTACGTCTTGAGTGAAACCAAAGGTGCGAGCACGGGCAATGTCTCGGGTAAAAGATGTGCTGGAGAAGTCGATCTCGACCATTTGCCCGGTCTTGTCAATCGCCGGGTGACCGAAATCAATCTCAAACTTCAAGCGGAAGCCATCGTATGGCTTCAAACTGGCGTATTTCAGGCTGGCGCCCTCACCTTCCCGAACCTCAATCGGCTTTTTAACCCGAATGAATTTCTTCAGCGCAGATTGTTCAACCAAGCCCGCCTGCTGAATGAGAAACACGAATGAGATGGCGCTGCCATCCATGATGGGAACTTCTACTGCGGTCAAATCAATGTAAGCGTTATCGACGCCCAACCCGCACAAAGCAGACATCAGGTGTTCGATCGTGGAAACCTTGGCACCATCTTTCTCGAGCGTGGACGCCATGCGCGTGTCGCCAATGGCCAAGGCATTCACGGGAAAATCGACCGGCTCAGGCAGGTCGACGCGCCTGAACACAATACCTGTGTCAGGAGGCGCGGGTCGCAGTGTCATGGTCACCCGCTTGCCGGAATGCAAGCCGATGCCCGTGGCACTCAACACTTGTTTTAGGGTTCTTTGTTTCACACAACTTTCCTTGAATTGTCACCGAAGTGTAACCATCCGGTCAGTTCAACCCAAGATTTTTTATGGAGGTCAAACTCCAATTAGGGTTAAAAAAGGGTAAAAGTGTCGCAAAATTGCACGAATTACCCTGTTTTCTCGGTTATTTTTTAAATTTGGGACAACAGCTTTTCGGCGGTGCTGTTCTCGAAAACACCGGGTGCTTCCACATTGAACTGGGTTACCACACCGTCTTTGACCAGCATCGAATAGCGGTTGGAACGAACGCCCATACCACGAGATGTCAGGTCCAGTTCCATGCCAATTTTCTTGGTGAACTCGGCAGAACCGTCCGCCAGCATACGCACCTTGCCCTCTGCGCCCAAGGACTTGCCCCACATGCCCATCACGAATGCGTCATTCACGGAAATACACCAAATTTCATCGACACCCTTGGCCTTAAACGCATCGAAGTGTGCGATGAATCCTGGAACGTGTTTTGCGGAGCAGGTTGGTGTGTAAGCCCCTGGCAAAGCCAGGATGGCAACCGTTTTACCGGCCAGCTCTTTTTCCACTTCAAATTTGTTGGGCCCCAAAGAGCAACCCTCAGTTTCTTCATGAAAAAACTCAAACACGGTTGCGTTTGGCAACTTGTCACCGATCTTGATTGTCATTTTTATACTTCTCCTAAAACCTCAAAAATACACCACACAAGCGACCCTGGGTAGATCGCGGATTTGCAGTCTTCGGCAAAACTGCAAACTTCACCCCCGAACTACCAAGGGCAATGATAGGACACTCACTTTTCGAAAATGTTCTCGAAAAGCAGATCGCTTGTGTTGACTAACTCACTACCTTCAGTCTGCCTGACGACGCAAAAATGCGGGAATGTCAAACCGGTCCATACCACTGTCCTGCAAGGCCTGTACCCGTGAAGCGGCGTTGTCGCGTGGGTTGCGGAATACGGCCGGAATGGCGTAATCCGTTTCACCTTGCTGACCACTTACCGCATCAAACGTACCGGTGCGGGCCATGGGCTGGTACTGTTCAGCCTGTACCAAAGTGGGCTTGGCGGCTTTGCGGCCCAAACCCGTCGCAACCACAGTCACGCGCAAATCGTCGCCCATGGTTTCATCGTAGGCAGTACCGAAAATCACGGTTGCATCTTCAGCCGCATAAGCGCGGATGATATTCATCACTTCCTTGGTTTCTTTCAGCTTCAGGCTCTTGCTTGAAGTGATGTTCACCAACACACCACGGGCACCCGACAAATCCACACCTTCCAGCAATGGAGAAGCGATGGCCTGCTCAGCGGCTTCACGCGCACGGTCTGGGCCATTGGCCGTTGCAGTACCCATCATGGCTTTGCCCACTTCAGACATGATTGTTTTCACATCTTCGAAGTCGACGTTCACATTGCCTTCTACATTGATGATTTCTGCAATGCCTGCACATGCGTTGTGCAACACGTCGTCAGCTGCAATAAAGCAGTCTTCCTGAGTTGCATCGTCGCCCACCACTTCCAGCAGTTTCTCGTTCAACACGATGATCAGTGAATTCACTTTGCTGGACAATTTCTCCAGGCCTTCTTCCGCGGCCTTGCAACGTTTGGTGCCTTCAAATTCAAAAGGCTTGGTTACAACAGCCACGGTCAAAATTCCCAGTTCTTGGGCAACTTCAGCCACCACTGGCGCAGCGCCTGTACCTGTACCACCGCCCATACCTGCGGTAATGAATACCATGTGCGCACCACGCAAGGCATCGCGAATGCGGTCACGGTCTTCTTCTGCCGCCTGGCGACCGGCCTCGGGTTTTGCGCCTGCACCCAAACCAGTTTTACCCAATTGAATAAGCACGTTTGCTTTGGTTTTTGCCAGCGCCTGTGCATCGGTGTTGGCGCAAATGAATTCGACGTTTTGAACGCCTTGCGCAATCATGTGGGCCACCGCGTTACCGCCTGCGCCGCCCACACCCACAACTTTAATGACAGTCCCTTGGGTTTCTGTCTCGAGAATTTCAAATGACATGGTGTTTGCCTCCTATCTAGCAAAAATTAACATCGCCGAAAAAACTAATTAAAAAAAACCACAATTAAAAATTACCCAAAAACCACTCTTTCATTTTCTGTACGGTTTGCTTCAAGCCGCCACCTTGTGAAGCCACGCGGCGGCCACGCAAATGTTGGGCCCGTGCTTCGTGCAGCAAACCCATGGCTGTTGCAAAACGCGGGGTGCGAACCATATCAGCCAAACCACCCGCGTAATCGGGCACACCGATGCGCACAGGTTTCATGAAAATATCTTCACCCAGTTCTGCAATACCAGGCATCAAGCTGGTGCCACCCGTTAACACAACACCTGAGGACAACAATTCTTCGTAACCCGATTCGCGCAAAACCTGTTGCACCATCAAGAACAACTCTTCAAGACGCGGTTCGATGACAGCGGCCAAGGCTTGTTTGGACAAAGTTCTCGGGTCGCGCTCGCCAATGCCAGGCACATCGATTTTTGCGTGTGGATCGGCCAGTACTTGTTTGGCCACACCGTGGCGAATCTTGATTTCTTCCGCATCGGGCGTTGGTGTGCGCAAGGCCATCGCAATGTCGTTGGTGATTTGATCGCCAGCGATTGGAATGACCGCAGTGTGGCGAATTGCGCCGCCAGTGAAGACGGCAATATCAGTGGTACCACCGCCAATGTCGATCAGCACCACACCCAATTCTTTTTCATCTTCAGTCAATACAGCCATGCTGGAAGCCAGGGGTTGAAGCATCAGGTCCTGCACTTCAAGCCCGCAACGGCGTACACACTTCACAATGTTTTGTGCTGCTGAAACAGCCCCTGTCACGATGTGTACGCGCGTTTCCAAACGCACACCGCTCATACCCAGTGGCTCACGCACATCTTCCTGACCATCCACGATAAATTCTTGCGGCAACACATGCAGAATTTGCTGGTCGGTTGGAATGTTCACCGCCTTGGCGGTTTCAATCACACGGGCCACATCGGCCTGTGTCACTTCACGCTCTTTAATGGCGACCATACCCGAGGAGTTGAAGCTGCGAATGTGACTGCCGGCAATGCCGGTGAGTACAGTTTTAATTTTGCAGTCCGCCATTAACTCCGCCTCTTCCAAGGCCTGCTGAATGGAATGCACTGTGGCTTCAATATTGACCACCACCCCTTTTTTCAACCCCCGCGATTCGTGTTGCGCCACGCCTATGACTTCGAAGCGGCCGTCAGGCAGCAACTCCGCAACCATGGCCACAACTTTCGCAGTGCCAATGTCCAGCCCAACTATCAAATCTTTCGGCTCTTTGTTCATGGTGCCCAGTTTCAATTTTTCATATTCAGTTCAATTTCACGCTTGAAGCCCCAGCAGGCTTTGACGCCGCCAAACGCTCGCCCTTTACTGCAACACCCCGTGGATAGCGCAGATCAATTCTCTCTACTGCTGCCATCACCTGGCTTGTAATTTTTGGATAAACCGCCAGCAGTCGATCCATTTTCTGTTCTATGCTGAAATTCTCTTGTGTGCGGCCCAGTTCAATCGTGATGCCAGTGTCTGTTTCAATCGACCAGGCATACCGATCTGACAACTCCACACGCGAGGGCCACATGCCCAGCGTTTTCAGTTTTTCAATACTTGACACATACATTTTGGAAACAAGCAGTTCGCTGCCTGCTGGCCCATTCAACACGGCCAACTGCTGGTCTTCTGCCACCTCGGCCAGGTTGGCAGAGAACACTTCGCCATACGTGTTGACCAATCGTGTTTCTCCCCACAGCGCCAAGGGTGTGTGCCCCTGAATCTGGATGCGCAAGCCACTGGGCCAGGTTCGCTGCACAACAGCCTTGCGCACCCAGGGTTGGGCTTCCACCTGCTCCCGTACTTTCTGCAAATTGGCCGAGAAAAAAGTACCCTCAATTTTTGGCAACACATTGGCTTTGAAACCAATCAAATTCACACGCTCTACATCGCCCACCAATTCCACGCGCTTCAGTTCAAACACCGGGCGCTGAATCAACCACTGAATACACGCATAACCCAGCAGCACCATGGCCAGCGCTGTAAACAGCCCGGCAATAATGCTCATGAGTTTGTCGTCGTTCCAGATGGCTCCCAACATTTAGCGCGCGCCCCCCACGTTCAAACCAGATGCTTTCAGCCGCGCACTGGCGGCAATCTGCATCACCAAGTCGTCGTACTCCACGCCACTGGCTCGTGCGCTCATGGGCACCAGCGAATGGTCAGTCATGCCTGGCGAGGTATTCATTTCCAGCAACCAGGGTTTGCCACTTTCATCAACCAACACATCGGCACGCCCCCAGCCTGCACAACCCAACACCTGGTAGGCTTTCACGCAAAGCGCCTGCACTTCCGCTTCAAAATCGGCGCTCAGACCGCTTGGGCAGAAGTACTTGGTTTCATTGCCGATGTATTTGTTGTGATAGTCGTAGTTGCCATCCGGGGCCTGAATGCGAATCACGGGCAGTGCATGCGCACCTGCGCCTTCGCCCATCACGGGCACAGTCAACTCTTGCCCGCTGACAAACTTCTCTGCCAGTACATTCGGGTCGTACTTGTATGCCAGCTCGAAAGCGGCCTGTAGTTGATCTGCTGTTTTTACCTTGGTCAAACCAAGGGTCGATCCTTCCTGCGCTGGTTTTACGATCAGGGGCAGGCCCAAGCGTTGCACCACTTCATTCACATTGAAACCAGGCTCAAGACGAACGTAATCGGGCGTGGCCAGGCCTTGACTGATCCACGCAGCTTTGGTCAGAATTTTGTCCATGGCCAGGGCCGAGGCAGTCACACCGCTGCCGGTGTAGGGAATATTTAGCCACTCCAGCACACCTTGAATCGTGCCGTCTTCGCCAAAGCGGCCATGCAGGGAAATAACAGCGCGGTCGAAACCGCCTTGGGCCAATTCAACCATGCTGCGTTCGGCGGGATCAAATCCATGCGCATCCACGCCGTTGCGCTGCAAGGCGGCCAGCACCATGCTGCCTGATTTCAACGACACTTCCCGTTCAGCAGAACGACCGCCGAACAGCACTACCACTTTGCCCAAGCCTTTTGCGTCAATCCGTGTGCTCATGGCTTGCCTCCCATGACACTGGCGACCAGGCGACCAGGCAATGCGCCAATTGAACCTGCACCCATGGTGATAACCAAATCGCCGTCACGCGCTATATTCAAAATCGTACTTTCCATCCCATTCATGTCTTCTACAAATACAGGTTCTGTGCGCCCGGCCACACGCACAGCGCGGGCCAGTGAGCGACCGTCTGCCGCAACAATTGGTGCTTCACCAGCGGCATACACTTCTGACAAAATCACCAGGTCTGGTGTGCCCAAGACCTTGACGAAGTCTTCAAAACAGTCGCGGGTGCGCGTGTAACGGTGGGGCTGAAAGGCAAGTACCAAGCGCTTGTCCGGGTAGGCACCCCGCGCGGCCGCGAGTGTAGCAGCCATTTCAACAGGGTGATGTCCATAATCATCGACCACCAGAAAGTGCCCTCCCTCTTTGGCGGCCACTTCGCCGTAATGCTGGAAGCGACGACCAACACCATTGAATTTTTCAAGGGCGGTAACAATCGCTTCATCGGACACACCAATTTCCGTGGCCACGGCAATTGCTGCAAGTGAGTTGCATACGTTGTGGTCGCCAGGCAAGTTCAAGGTAATGTCCAGCGGTGCCTCGTCTTCACGCAACACCGTGAACTTCATTTGCCCTTGGCAAGCCTGAACATTCACTGCGCGAATTTGTGCCTGCTCCGACAAACCGTAAGTCACGATCGTCTTGGACACAAACGGCATGATCTCGCGCACACAAGGATCATCGACGCACACCGCAGCCACACCATAGAAAGGCAGGCGCTGTGTGAACTCCACAAAGGCTTGCTTCAAACGTGCAAAGTCATGCCCGTAGGTTTCCATGTGGTCGGCGTCAATATTGGTGATCACTGCAATGACCGGCATCAGGTTCAAAAACGATGCATCTGATTCATCAGCCTCAACCACCATAAATTCGCCAGTGCCCAGCTTGGCGTTTGCACCCGCCGAATTCAAACGTCCGCCAATTACGAAAGTGGGGTCGAGTTTGCCTTCAGCCAGAATGCTGGCCACCAAACTGGTAGTCGTGGTTTTGCCGTGCGTGCCAGCCACAGCAATGCCCTGCTTCAAACGCATCAATTCGGCCAGCATGACAGCGCGTGGCACCACAGGCACCCGTGCTGCGCGCGCTGCCAACACTTCAGGGTTGCTGCCGCCAACAGCAGTGGATGTAACCACTGCATCTGCACCCGCAATGTTTGACCGTTCGTGACCTGTAAACACGGTGGCACCCAATTTGGCCAGTCGCTGAGTCACGGCAGAATCAGACAAGTCGGAACCGCTCACCTTGTAACCAAGGTTAATCAATACTTCGGCGATTCCGCTCATGCCAGAACCACCAATCCCTACAAAGTGCACATGTTTGACTTTGTGTTTCATACCTTCGCAACCTGTTCAATGTAGTTCGCCACTTCCTGAGTGGCTTGTGGTTTGGCCAAGGCCCTCGCCCGCTCTGCTTGTTCAAGGCATGTTTCCCGGCTGATTTGTTGCAACCAGTTCGCCAGCCATGTGGCGTCCAATTCGTGTTGCTGACGCAGCCAGGCCGCATTCTCTTTCACGAGAAAACCTGCGTTGTGGGTTTGATGGTCGTCAACAGCATGCGGAAAAGGCACAAACAACGCTGCAACACCAATGGCGGCGACTTCCGCAACAGTCATTGCACCAGCCCTGCAAATCACCAAATCGGCCGCAGCCATGGCACCTGCAACATCATCAATAAATGCCAGCTGCTGGGCGCTTACGCCAGCCTTTTCATAGTTGTCGCGCAAGGCGGGCAAATTTTTCTCTCCCGCTTGGTGCACCACCTCAGGCCTGCAATCTGCGGGCAAGTTAGCCAAGGCTTTGGGTACCACCTCATTCAAGGCTTGTGCACCCAAACTTCCACCCAACACCAATAATTTCAACGGACCACTGCGGCCAAGAAAACGCGCGCGGGGCTCTGGCTGGCTGTAAATCATTTCACGCACGGGGTTGCCCACCCAATTGGAATTGGGCAGGGCATACGGGAAAGCAACCAGGTTTCGATCTGCCAATTTAGCCAACACCTTGTTGGTCAAGCCTGCAACCGAGTTTTGCTCATGCACCACCAAAGGAATATTCAGCAAGCTGGCCATCATGCCCAGCGGGAATGCCACATACCCGCCCATGCCCAACACTACCGCGGGCTTGGTGCGGCGAAGAATTTGAACTGACGTCCAGAATGCACGCAACAATTTCAAGGGCATGAAGACCTGCTGCACAAAGCCCTTACCGCGAAAGCCTGAGAACACCAAGGTATTCATTTCAACGCCATGTGCCGGCACCAATCGGCCTTCCATGGCCTGTGGGTTACCCGCCCATTGAACCTGCCAACCACGGGCTTTCAATTCAGAGGCAACACTCAATCCCGGGAAAATATGACCGCCGGTACCACCTGCAACAATCAATGCCAATCGCTGTGCTTTGCTCATGCCGCACCTCCCCGCATCATGGTTCGGTTCTCATGATCAATGCGTAGCACCAGTGCCAAAGCCGCACAGGTCACGAGTATTGCGGAGCCGCCATAACTCATCAAAGGCAAGGTCAAACCCTTGGTGGGCAGAACACCCAAATTCACGCCCATGTTGATAAAGCACTGAACTGCAATCCAGATGCCTACGCCCTTGGCCACCAAACCGGAGAATGTTCGCTCCAGTGCGATGGCCTGGGCACCCACGGCAAAGCATCGTTTGACGATGTAGAGGAACAGCAAAATGACAACCGTCACACCCACAAAACCAAGCTCTTCTCCAATGACCGCGAGCAGAAAGTCGGTGTGGGCCTCGGGCAGGTAATGCAATTTTTCAACACTGCCACCCAAACCTACGCCCAATACTTCACCTCGCCCAAAAGCGATCAAGGAATGTGACAACTGATAGGCCTTGTTCAAAGCGTTGTCGCCTTCCCATGGATCGAGGTAAGCCAACAAGCGGGCACGGCGGTAATCACTGAAGGCGATCAACAAGGCAAATGCCGCACTTAGAGCGAACAACACACCAAAGAAAACCCGTGCATTGATGCCACCCAAAAACAGGATTCCGAACACCACCGTGACAATCACGATGAATGCCCCCATGTCAGGCTCCAGCAAAAGCAGCATGCCCACCAGGAACATGGCCATGAACATGGGAAACAATACCTTCCCAAAACGCTGCATATAGGCTTGCTTGCGCACGGTGTAATCGGCTGCATAAATGATCGCGCAGACCTTCATCAATTCAGATGGCTGAATATTCAGTACGTACAGCGAGAGCCATCGGCGAGCACCATTCACCTCTTTGCCAATTCCAGGAATCAGCACCAAGACCAGCAAAGCGATGCAACACAAAAAGACCAATGGCGCCAACTCTTGCCAGGTTTTCATTGGAATCTGGAAAACACAAAAGGCCGCCACAAATGCCACTGCAATGGATACCGCGTGCCGAACCAAAAAGTGCGTGGTTTGATAGTTGGCATACTTGTTGGAATCGGGCAAAGCCACAGTGGCGGAATACACCATCACAAGCCCAAGGAACAGCAGCGCCAACACAGCCCAAATCAGGCCTTGGTCAATGGCCTGAGACACCGCAGGTCCACGGTTGACTTTGTACATGGAGGATGACAAACCACCACCCGCCGCAGTGGCGGGGATCAGGCTCTTGAACTGCATGCTGCTCTGATCTTTCTTGCCCCAATTGCCTAGCATGGCTGCCCCCTGTCGGCCGCAATGGCTCGAACGGCATCCACAAATACCTCAGCTCGATGCACATAATTCCTGAACATGTCCAGGCTTGCGCATGCAGGGCTGAGCAACACACAGTCGCCCTCACGGGCCTTGCTGGCCGCCACTTGAACAGCCTGCTCCAAAGTACTTGCTTTTTCGCAGGGCACCTGCGCACCGGCAAGGACACTCATCATGTTGTCAGCGTCTTTCCCAATCAACACCACATGCTTGCAGTAATTCGATACAGGCTGAATCAAGGGCGAGAAGTCCTGCCCTTTTCCGTCGCCGCCGGCGATCAACACGGTGGGCTTGGCCAAACCGTTCAATGCCGCCACAGTGGCCCCTACATTGGTGCCCTTGCTGTCATCGAAATAATCGACACCATCAATTTGCACAACGTGCTGTACCCGGTGAGGCTCGCCCTGGTAGCTGCGCAACCCATGCAACAACTTGGCCATTGGCATACCAAGGCCTTGGCACAAGGCCAAAGCAGCCAACGCATTGCTCGCATTGTGCAAGCCCACTACTTGCAAAGCCTCGGTCGGCATCAACAGCTTTTGGCTGGGTTCTGATTCCTCCTGCTTTTTGCGGCGAGTGGATGTCAGCACCTCTTGGTCTCCAACCAATTGCGCCAGCCACAACATACCGCCCTCCCGAATCAGGCCAAAGTCATTGGCATGAACAGGGGCACTTGTGCCAAAGGTGATCACCTCGGCTCCAGCAGGCAAATTGACCTTGGCCACGAGTTCATCATCCCGGTTCAGCACACACACGCCGTTCTCCGAAAAGATTCGGAACTTGTCTTCGGCGTACTCCCGCATGTCGGGGTGCCAATCCAGATGGTCTTGCGTGATGTTGAGCACGGTCGATGCATCAAACTTCAAGCGCTTGGTCCAGTGCAACTGGAAACTCGACAACTCAAGCACCCAAACATCGGGTAAATCATCCACTTCCAATTGCTCACGCAAAGCATCCAGAGCAGCCGGGCTGATGTTGCCTGCTGCAACAGCCTTTTTCCCGGCGAACTGCGCGAGGCATTCCACCATTCGAGTTGTGGTGGTTTTTCCATTGGTTCCGGTAATACCCACCACTTGCGGTTTGTAGTTTCTACTTTGCTGCAAGGCCTGAAGTGCGTCGGCAAACAGGTCAAGTTCAGAATCAACGGAAGTGGAATGTTCCGCAGCCTGTGCGAGCACCCCGACCATCAGAGGATGAGAAGGCGGCAAACCAGGTGACACCACCACACGGTTGAAGTCCCAATTCAAATCGCCTACCGAATTGAACACGCGCACATCGGGTTGAATGGATTGCAACTCTTGCAATCCTGGAGGCGTTTCACGCGTGTCGATCACAGTCAACCGGGCACCCTGCGCAAGCGCCCAGCGCGCGCAAGCCAAACCAGACTCGCCGAGTCCGACTTGCAAAACCGACTGATCAAGAAGCAAATTCATTCGTTTCAACTCAATTTGAACGCAATTTCAACGCAATTTCAGCGTAGACAAACCAATCAACACCAGAATCATGGTGATGATCCAGAACCGAACCACAACCTGGGTTTCCTTCCAGCCACTCAGTTCATAGTGATGGTGTAGCGGCGCCATTCGGAATACCCGTTTCCCACCGCTGTACTTGAAATAGAGCACTTGAATCATGACCGAGAGGGTCTCCGCCACAAACACGCCACCCATGATGAACAACACCACTTCTTGGCGAACAATCACAGCAACCGTACCCAGCGCACCACCCAAAGCGAGTGCACCCACATCACCCATGAACACCTGTGCCGGGTAAGCGTTGAACCAGAGGAAGGCCAAACCTGCGCCAGCAATAGCTGCGAGGAAAACAGCCAGCTCACCTGCGCCTGGAATGTATGGCAGCAGCAAATATTTGGAGTACACCGCATTGCCGGCCACGTAGGCAAAAATCGCCAAGGCGGATGCCACCATCACTGTGGGCATAATCGCCAAGCCATCCAGGCCATCGGTCAAGTTCACCGCATTACTGGTGCCCACGATCACAAAGTAAGTCAGAGCGATAAAACCCCAAACACCCAAGGGGTAGCTGATCGACTTGAAAAAGGGCACTATCAGGTCTGCATTGTTGGGCAGGTGCATTGAAAAACCGCTTTCAACCCAGGCCACAAAAATATCCAGCACTTCCTGTCCGCTTTGTGCAGAAACGGCAAAAGCCAGATAGAACGCACAGATCAACCCCACCACGCTTTGCCAGAAATACTTCCATTTCGCTGACAAGCCCTTGGGGTTGCGATACACCACTTTGCGGTAATCATCGACCCAGCCTATCCAGCCGAAACCGAAGGTGACGAGCATCACCACCCACACAAAACGATTGGAGAGATCAGCCCACAACAGGGTTGAAATACCAATACCAATCAAGACCAACGCACCACCCATGGTGGGTGTACCGGCTTTGGCCAAATGAGTTTGGGGACCATCATCACGTACAGATTGACCAATTTTGTATTGAGTCAATTTGCGAATCACCATGGGCCCAGCCACCAGCCCAACCAACAGTGCAGTGGCACATGCCAACACCGCACGCAAAGTCAAATAATTGAAAACACCGAATGCGCGAATGTCTTGCGCAAGCCATTGGGTAAGCTCAAGAAGCATGGTTAGCCTCCCCTGAATGATGTTGAATCAGCGCCTGCACAACTCGCTCCATTTTCATGAAACGGGAGCCCTTGACCAGCACAGACCATCGGCCTTGCTTCGTAGTATTCATGGTGTTTTCTATTAAGGTTTCTATGTTTTTGAAATGTATTGCACCCTCGCCGAAGGCCAATACGGTGTGCGTGGTCGCGTCGCCAAGGGCATACAGGTGTTTGACGCCGACCTGTTTTGCATAGCAACCGACTTCAGCATGGTATTCATCTGACTGATTGCCCACCTCACCCATGTCGCCCAGTACCAGCAAAGTACTGCCTGCCTGCTGACCAAGCACTTTGCTTGCAGCATTCACAGAATCAGGGTTTGCGTTATAGCTGTCATTGATCAACAACATCAGTGGCGTGTTCAAGGCAATTTGCAGGCGTCCACTCACTGGTTGAAATGCATTCAAACCTTTTTGAATTGCTTCATGAGTACAACCCGCTGCATGGGCCGCAGCTGCCGCTCCAGTTGCGTTGGCGTAGTTGTGTTCACCAATAAAATTCGGGTGCAATTCAATGTGCTTACCCAGAGCGCTTAGCATCACAGTGGATTGTTCAGAATCACGCCGTGCTGGCAAAATATCGAAATCCGCACCGCATCCAAAACGCAAGGTGCTTTTGCCGGTTGACAGCGCTTGCCAACAAGCATCGAACTCTTCACTCACCGGAAATACCGCACAACCATTGCGCGGCAAATGAGTGAATGCACTGCCGTTTTCTTTGGCGACAGCCAACACGGTTTTCATGAATTCCTGGTGCTCTCGCTGTGCATTGGTCAGTAGCACAACATCAGGTTTTACCAACCCGGCGAGGTAATCAATCTCCCCGGGGTGATTCATGCCCATCTCAATCACGGCCATCTGGTGCTGAGATCGCAGTTTCAACAATGTTTGTGGCACGCCGATGTCGTTGTTCAGGTTACCCGCAGTCACCAGCACTTGATCGTTGCCACATTGCGCCTTGCAGATGCTGCCCAACATTTCTTTGCTGGTTGTTTTGCCATTGCTGCCCACTACAGCCAACACCTTCAAATCAAACTGTTGCCGCCAGGCACTGGCCAAGGCACCCAAGGCAAGACGAGTGTCATTCACCACAAACTGGGCAATCGGCAAATCGAGTTCGCGACTAGTCACCAAAGCAGCAGCACCCGACTGCATCACCTGCTCTGCAAAATCATGGGCATCAAATCGTTCACCAATCAAACACACGAACAGATCACCCTTTTCAACCAAACGACTGTCTGTTTGAATCAGGCGCACAGCACCTGGCACCTCTGGCGCATCCTGTTTCAACTGCTTACTCAAAGCAGTCGCAACGTGTTCAAAGGCCCAGTTCAACTCAAGCATGCGCACCTCGCTTGCCCAGCGCGCTCGTCGCGCACTGCACATCTGAATGCGCAATTACTTGTGCACCAATCGTTTGAGTACTTTCGTGCCCCTTGCCAGCCAATAACACGACATCTTTGGCGCTCGCTTTGGCAACGGCAAATTCAATGGCCCGCACGCGATCAACCTCGACATGAAGTTTGTCCTGCCGGGCCTTGTCGATTCCATCCACTATCTCTTGCAGAATGTTTTCTGGTTTTTCACTGCGTGGGTTGTCTGAGGTAACCACCACGAAATCGGCTTTGTCAGCTGCCGCAGCTCCCATCAAAGGGCGTTTGCTGCGATCCCGATCGCCACCACAACCAAACACCACCCACAGCTTGCCTTGGCGTTTGTTGGCAAATGGCCGAAGCGCCAGTAGTGTTTTTTCCAGTGCATCTGGGGTGTGCGCGTAATCAACAACCACCGCCGGTTCGCCTTCAATGTGCTGCATGCGTCCAGGTGCTGGAGTAACCTCTGCCAAAGCGCTCTTCACCTGGCTTGCGTCGTACCCAAGTCTTATCAAAGTCGCAAACACCAATGCCATATTGTCAGCATTGAATTCGCCAATAATGGACGTGTCGATCTGGGTGCTTGCACCGTTGATTTTCAATTCAATGCGTTGGCCGTTTTCTTGATGGGCAACACTCAGAATTTGGCACTCAGCACTGTCTGCGCGCCCTACAGCGGAGCAATCAATATTTCTGCGCTGCACATTGGCCAAAAACTCCATGCCGAAAGAATCATCCGCATTGACCACCGCCAACCGCAAAGTCGGCCAGCTGGCCAGAATCATTTTGGAACGGCCATATGCTGCCATGTCCCCGTGATAGTCCAGGTGATCCTGAGATAAATTGGTAAAGAGGGCGACATCGATGCTGACACAGGCCAGCCGACGCTGCTCAAGCCCGATCGACGAAGCTTCAATGCAAACCGTGTCGAACTGGTGTTGACGCAATTCATGCAGCAGGTGATGAACGCCCACCACATCTGGAGTGGTCAAACCGGTGTGAGCCTTCAATTGATCCGGCTCGCCATAACCCAAAGTGCCGATCACAGCGGCTTTCTTGCCAAGATGATTGAGTGCCTGCGCCAACCAGCGGGTAACAGTGGTTTTCCCATTGGTGCCCGTCACCGCAATAATGGTCATCGCATCGCTGGGGGTTTCGTAATAACCAAAAGCCAGGTCGGCTAACATGGTTTTCAAATGCAGTACGGGCAACACACTGGCGCTTTGGTAGGCGCGCTGGTCGTCATAATCGACCAGTACAAGACCACACCGCTGCTCGATCAACAGATCATCGGCCAAATTTCGCGGATCAAACTTTTCACCAGGCACGGCAAGAAACACATCCCGAGGACCTGTCAAGCGACGGTGATCTGTCACCAAGCCCGAGCAATCGGCGTAGAAGCCGCGCTCATGAAGCTCAGCCAACACCTCGGACACAGAATGCAAGTAAGCGCTGATCATAGGCGACTCCCTGCTGCGCTCGGTGCGGCAACAAACTTGCGCAACTGCTCTGTGGACTCGATTGCATCAGGCTGCACATTCAAACGAGTCAATACGCTTTTGGTAATGGTCGAGAACACTGGCGCCGCAACCAAACCACCGTAGTACACCCCCCCCTTGGGCTCATCCACCATAATGGCGACGATGACACGAGGATCAGAAACAGGTGCCAGGCCAACATAAGAGGAAACGTACTTGTTCACGTAACGTCCACCTTCCTGCTTGTGTGCTGTACCGGTTTTGCCAGCAACCCGGTAGCCCTGCACCTGCGCCTTGATGGCTGTACCTTCCGGCCCGGAGGCCAGCTCAAGCATGTGCAACATGCTATCTGCAACTTTCTCGCCAATCACCCGGTGGGACACAACAGGGTCTTGCGGCCCACGCTTGATCAAGGAGGCCGGAACGAAGTGTCCCTTGTTTGCAAAGATAGTGTACGACTGCGCCAACTGAATCAGGGACACAGAAATACCATGCCCGTAGGACATGGTCGCTTGCTCGATCGGACGCCATTTATTCCAGGGGCGCACACGACCAGCCACTGAGCCGGGGAATGCAATCGAGGGAGTTTGTCCAAAACCCAGCAAATTGAAAAAATCCCACAAATCCTTTCGCTCAAGCTCCAGCACAATTTTTGAGGTACCGACGTTGCTGGACTTCTGAATGATTTCCTCAACAGTCATGACACCATGCGGCTTTGTGTCACTGATTGTGGCCGGCCCGATCGACATACGTCCATTGCCAGTGTCAATTTTTGTACTGGCTTTTACCTTGCCTTGATCCATCGCCAAGGCCACACCAAATGGCTTTAAGGTTGAACCGGGCTCGAACATGTCAGTGAACACTCGGTTGCGCAACTTTTCACCATGCAACTGCCCCCTGTTGTTGGGGTCGTAGGTGGGAATATTGGCCATGGCCAGCAATTCACCAGTTTTCGCATCCAGCACCACGGCAGCGGCAGCCTTGGCCTTGTGCTGCTCAACCGCTTTCTTCAGCTCCGACAAAACGATGTACTGCACATCTGCATCCACGGACAACACCAAATCCTGTCCATTCACGGGCGGGCGCAGCTCCCGAATGTCTTCAATCACATTGCCCAGGCGATCGCGTAACACATTTCGTTCGCCGTCTTCACCTGTAAGCCGGTCATTGAAAGCAAGCTCGACGCCTTCCTGGCCTTTGTCTTCAATGCTGGTAAAACCCACCAAATGCGCCATGGTCTCGCCTTGGGGGTAATAGCGCTTGCTCTCGGTCACAAACCCCAAGCCAGGAATTTTCAATGCCTTGGCTTTTGCGGCAACATCAGAATCCACCTGACGGTCCAGATAAACAAATGCGCGCTTGGAATCTTTACGCATCTGGGCAATCATTCGGTCGGGCTTCAAACCAAGTACGGCCGCAAGCTTGCGTAGATCTTCATCCTTGGCATCTACAATTCGACGGCCGTCATACCACACAGCCTGGGCCGGAACACTTTGCGCCAACACCACCATATTGCGATCCAGCAAACTGCCTCGACTCGCCTGCAGTGGAAGCGTACGCTCCAGGCGTTTGGCGCCCTGTTCCTGCAAGAAGTCATTGGAAATAACCTGCAAGTAGGCAGCGCGCGCGATCAAGCCACCAAATGCCAGAAAGATGCACACCAAAACAAAACGCGATCGCCAGGCTGGCAATCGCATTTCCAACAATTCTGATCCGCCGAAACGAACAGCTTTACTCACGTTGAAAGCCCCCCTCCAGCTGCATGAAAACCACCGAGCCCGGGGCCGGAGGATTCATATCCAGTCGGGTGCGCGCAACTTCATCCACACGCTCACCTTTGGCCAAGGCCACTTGCTGCAATTGCAAACGGGTAAACGCCACTTCAATCTGGTGCTCAGCCTGTTGCTCCTGGCCCAATGCAACAAACAAGGTTCTCGCAGCGTGTTGCTGCTCAACCACCAACATGGCGCAAAAAATCACCAAAGCAAGCAACAGAATATTCAAGCGCCCCATGCGTTCCCCCCTACCGAAGGACCAGCCGGCCACTCGGCCAGCTTCTCAGCCACGCGCAACACGGATGAACGTGAACGGGGGTTCAACTCACACTCTTCTTTGCTCGGCTTGATGCGATCCAGCTTTCTCATCAACGGCGTGGGCTCGGGCAGCGGTAGTTTGCGCAAACGGGCATCCTGTTGCGATTTTGGATTCGCCAGCTTCTCAATAAATTGCTTGGTAATTCGATCTTCAAGTGAATGAAAGCTGATCACCGCCAGCCTTCCACCCACCTTCAATCTTTTGAAGGCCGCAGTTAAACCTTGTTCGAGCTGCGCAAGCTCCTGGTTGACGTGAATCCGTAAAGCCTGAAAGGTGCGCGTTGCAGGGTCCTGGCCCGGCTCCCGCGTGCGAACTGCCCCTGCCACGATCTGGGCAAGGTCGAGTGTTGTAGTGATCGGCCGCTCCGCGCGGCGAGCAACAATCGCTGTTGCAATCTGAACAGCAAACCGTTCTTCCCCATAATTCTTTATCACCTCTTTGATTTCCCGGGCCTCTGCCCGAGCAAGAAAATCGGCCGCTGACTCTCCAGCCTGCGGATCCATGCGCATGTCCAGTGGACCATCCCGGCGGAAACTGAATCCCCGCTCAGCCTGATCGATTTGGGGTGAAGAGACGCCGATATCCATCAACACGCCATCCACTTGATCGATCCCCAGCAAATCAAGCGCCGACTCAAGATCGGCGAACGCACTGCGAACACCCCGAAAACGGGAGTCTTTGATTTCACCCATGGCCTGAACTGCTTGAGGGTCACGATCAAGGGCCACGAGTTGCCCCTTCGCCGAAAGCTTTTCGAGCAAAGCGCGGCTGTGTCCGCCCCTGCCAAAGGTACAGTCCAGATAAAGTCCATCGGGCGTGTGCAACAGGGCGTCAACCGTGGGTTGAAGAAGCACGGGGATGTGTTCATCGGCACTCACCTTCAGAAACTGAATTCGTTCAGTGATTCAGGCATGCCCGCAGCAATTGCCTTTTCCTCTTCCACCTTCAACAGCGTGGAATCCCAGATCTCAAAATGACTACCCATGCCCAACAACATCACTTCCTTGCTCAACGAAGCTGCTTCCCGCAATTCTGGGGACACCAGAATACGACCTGCAGAATCGATTTCAACATCTGTTGCAAAGCCAAGGAAAATACGCTGCCAAGGGCGGGCGGACATGGGCCAAGCGGCAATTTTTTCTCGATGCTGCTCCCAAACAGGGCGCGGAAACATCAACAAACAGCCGTTGGGGTGTTTTGTAAGCGTCAAGGCTCCCTCGCACTGCATTTGCAGCGCGTCACGATGCTTCTGTGGCACATTCATGCGCCCTTTTGCATCCATTGATAAGGAAGAACTGCCTTGATACACGCGAATTAAATTCCCACAAAATCACACAAATCCCCACGAATCACCACTTTACGCATTATGAAATCGGTGGTCAAGCAGTTCTCTCGAGAAAACGCTTTACAACCAAGGACTTAGAAGCACTTTGAAGAAATTAATCAAGAAAAAATGACTGAAAAAATAAGAGCATAAAGACAACACTGAAAGTAATGTCTTAAGAAATAGCTGGGGAATTAAAACCTGATGAGGGGAAGTAGAAAGCGCGCCTGTAAGCCGGATTCTGTTCAATGGCCTTGCAGCCAAAGTGACAATCATTCCTCTAGGCTGAAAATTACTCTTCAGCTCAAGCCACCTACCCGCGCGCTCGGGGAGCGCCGTTGGCGCTTAAAGCGCCTGCGCGCCTATTTGGTGTTGCTCCAAGTGGGGTTTACCTAGCCAGCCTTGTCGCCAAGCCTGCGGGGGTCTCTTACACCTCCGGTTCGCCCTTGCCTGTGAAAGTTGCCTTTCCATCGGCGGTGTGTTTTCTGTTGCACTTTCCGTCGCTTTGAGTTTTGTCACCAAAACCTTATAGCGCCTGGTCGTTAACCAGCACCGTGCTCACTGGAGTCCGGACTTTCCTCTCCCTGAAATTCAGGCAGCGATTGTCCGACGCACTTTCCGAAAGCAAGTGTAGACCCATCCCAAATAAAAGCCAATCTTTCATGAGATGAAGAAACCCGACGTGTTGGCTTCGCGCGATAAACAGAAGAATCGTTGTAAAAGCCCGGTCGCTCAGAATCTCGAAACCAGCCCGGAACCCCCATCACTGGCAAGGGGCTCAAGTTACAGGGTGCGCGAAGTTGCGCTACCACCAACAACAGCAATCGCTGCAGCTCAGGCAATTCCATGTCAAGCGAAGGAACCTGCACCGGCACCACCTTTGCACACAAACCTTTGTGAGGCGCACTCATGCAATCCAGCAAACCGTGCCCCAACAATAAAACCCTGGCACGGGTACTCCAGCTTTCTCGCTGATCAAGCAGCAAGGTTTTCCAGTCGTGCTGTAACAAGGCCGTGCAGAGCGACCACTCCGTGGTCAAAAGAAGCGCGCCGCTTTCATCGAACAAAGTCAGGGCATCGCGCAAGCGACTTCGACCATTGCCAGACAAACTTCCACTTTGGTCCGCAGAGCAACAGGCGTCCTGTACATGAAGTGCATTGATCAGCTGCTTTACTTTGGGAAATGCCAGCCATACCTGCCCGTTGTACCAATCGTGGGAAAGATCTCGAGTCGGGATCTGGCCAGTTTGCACAAGGCGCTCATATTCGAGCGCCCCCAAATTTTCGGTTGAATGCAAAAAAACGGGGGTGGCCTCAACCAGCTCACCACGCAGATCATTCAACCGACGGGAAACAGCGCCCTCATGATCAAATCGAGAATCAAAACGGGCACGGTTTTCACCATAGGGCCATAGCCAGGGGCTACCTGCTGAGTCTGCCACCACCGCTCACCGAAGACGGGTAACAGTCCAATCCAGCACCTCTCCTGCCCTCAAAGGCACAATCCCACTTTCTGTAACAAAGGGCAGCCGTTGCGGTACTTCAAAAGACTTGCGCTGTAGCTCAAACACACCTTCGTTTACAGGCACACCATAAAATGCAGGGCCATTCAAACTACAAAACTTTTCAAACAGCTCAACGCTTTCCAATGCCCCCATCTGCTCAAAAGCTTCAGCGTACATGGCCATGGCGTAGGGTGCAGAATAACAACCGGCACAACCACATGACATTTCTTTCAAATGCCTGGCGTGCGGAGCACTGTCTGTACCCAGGAAAAACTGCGGTAAACCACTGGTTGCCGCTTTCAACAGTGCCTTGCGATGCACTTCGCGCTTCAACACTGGCAGGCAATACCAATGTGGCTGTAAACCACCCTTGAACAAAGCGTTGCGGTTATAAAGCAAATGCTGAGGTGTAATGGTTGCAGCCAGCAGCAACCTGCCCTGCGCGTCACGCCCCGAATTCTCTGTGACAAACGTGGCCGCTTGCTCAGTGGTGATGTGTTCAAAAACTACCCGCAAATTCGGAAACTGCCGACGCAAAGGCTTCATCACCGTCTCTACAAATGCGGCTTCGCGATCAAACACATCCACATCCGCATCCGTCACTTCACCATGTACCAGCAAAGGCAAACCATGAAGCTCCATGGCCTGCAACACGGCGCCGCATTGGCCCAGCAAATCGGAAACACCAGCTTCAGAATTTGTGGTCGCGCCAGCTGGGTACAACTTCACTGCTCGCACTACACCACTGTTGGCCGCTTTTTCAATTTCCTGAGGGCTCGTCGCACCGGTCAGGTACAGCACCATCAAGGGTTCAAACAAACGCATGACGGCCTGTTCCTCCGCGGAATAATCGCCCGTGCGACAAGCTTTCTCTACGGCATCCAGAATACGCTGACGATAAGCCACGGCTTGATCCACCGTGGTCACAGGCGGCTTCAAATTGGGCATCACAATCGCACGCCGGAAATTCAACGCCGTGGCCGCAACTACATGCTCCAGGGCCTCGCCGTCGCGAAGGTGCAAATGCCAATCATCGGGCGGAGCAATTTGAATGGTCTGAATCATGAGGGCCAGATAAAGTTTGGAACGATCTGTATTTTACCTCACGCAGATTGCCCGAACTTTCTCAGGGCTTGCCGATCAGAATAATCCTCAGGTCATTCACATTGGTCATCGTGGGCCCCGTCATCAACAATCGATCCAGGCGTTTAAAGTAGTCGTAACTGGTGTGTTGATCCAAGTGCAACTGAGGCGCAAGCTTGGCAGCCTTGCAGCGCTGCCTGTCGCCGGGCAACATCAACGCACCGGCATGCCCGCCAATACCGTCAATCCCGTCCGTGTCTGCCGCAATAGCTGCAACCTCAACAGGTGCGCTCATATCCCGAAGGTAAAAAGCCAAAGCCAACAAAAACTCGGAATTGCGCCCACCCCGCGCTTGCCTCAACTGCGTGTCATTCAGGGTTACAGTACATTCGCCGCCACTGATAATCGCCAGCGGAGCAGCAGGCCAGCCCCCTTGTCCCATGGCTGCTTGCCTGGCAATAGCTGCATGCACCTGCGCCACATCTCGCGCCTCACCCTCCAAAGTATCGCCAAGGTTCAAAACCTTGTATCCCTTGACCTCAAGGTGTTGGGTTACAGCATTCAACGACTTCAAATTGCTGGCCAGCAAATGGGTTTTCACTTTGCGAAAAACCAGCGAACTCCGCTTGGGTGTATCAGGCACCGCACCCTTTATCCCTTTCTCGAGATACCTGGCAATTGAGTGTGGCACTTGCACCGCCCAACGCTTGATCACCTCCATGGCGTCGTGAAAAGTACTCTCATCCGGACTAAATGGGCCTGAAGCAATTGAGGAAGGATCATCTCCCGGTACATCCGATATTAACAACTGAAACACGGGCGCACGACAAACTTGCGCCAACTGCCCCCCCAACGTTTGTGTCACATGCTTGCGCACGATGTTCATTTCGTCGATCGGCGCACCGCAGGCCAACAAGGCACGGTTCAACTGCTGCAAATCAACAAAGGGAATATCGCGCACAGGCACGCTGAGCAAACTTGAACCGCCGCCCGACACAAGCGCGATTACAGCGTCATTGGAAGGCACTTCCGAAACGGCTTTGTGTAGTCTGCGCGCAGCACGCTGTCCATCTTCATCCGGCACAGGGTGCGCAGCCTGAACCACCTCGATCGTTGAAGTTTTCACCTCATGTCCGCGCCGGGTTACAACAAACCCTTGCAGTTTTTCTGACGAACCGGCCACACCCTCCAGGGCTTTGGCCATGGATGCGGCCGCCTTGCCTGCACCAAAAACCCACACACGCTCGCGCTCCGGGGCCAACTGGCTCAACCAAGGCATGATTTGCTCGTGCCAAGCCTCCTTCAAGGCTTGCTCGGGCTGGGCCGCCAAAACACCCACATCAAAAACCTCAGTTAAAAGGTCTTTGTAAAAATCATCCTTCTCAGACATGAAAAGTCTCTTAAAATAAAAATCAATTAATCAACAATTTACCAATTAAACCATGTGTCAATTGCTCGGCATGAACTGCAACACGCCAACCGACATTCAATTTTCATTTGAGGGCTTTGCCAAAAGAGGCGGCTTGACCGATGAACATGCAGACGGCTGGGGCATCGCATTTTTCGAAGGCTCCGCGGCAAGATGTTTTATCGATCACCGCCCTGCCTCTGATTCCCCAGTGGCGGAATTAATCCGGAATTACCCCATCCGGTCTTACAATGTGATATCCCATATCCGCAAAGCCACAGTTGGGCAGGTCAAACTTCAAAATTGCCATCCATTCATTCGAGAACTCTGGGGACAGGCTTGGGTGTTTGCGCACAACGGTGATTTAAAAGATTTCAACCCAAGTCTTCAAGGCGACTTTTTGCCCATTGGAGAAACTGACAGCGAACTCGCGTTCTGCCTATTGCTGCAAACCCTGAAAAACGAATTTGGTTACCGTACCGCCGGCAACCGCCCCAGCGTGGCAGAAGTCGATGAGGTGCTTCGCCCGGTGTGTTCGAAGATCGCTGAACACGGCACCTTCAACATGCTGCTGTCCAACGGGCAAGCGATGTACACGCATTGCTCTACCAAACTCGAGTACATCGTTCGCGCACATCCTTTCAAAGCCGCGCATTTGGTTGATTGCGACATTCAAGTCGACTTTGGTGCCGTAACCACACAGAACGATCGGGTTGCGGTAATTGCAACCTCGGCGCTCACGAACGACGAGGTATGGACACCCTTCGAGCCGCAATCCTTTCTGGTGTTCGAAGACGGCCGGCCCGTGCTGAAGAACGGTCACAGCCTGCTTTTATAAACATTTGAAGCCAAAAGACAAAGGCTCGCGATGCTCCAACTCCGTCAACAGCGTTTCACGCTGTTGACGGGAGAATTCACCCAACATTTCGGTGGCTGTATAAAAACGTTGAAAGCTTTGATCACAGAGGTTGTGCAAAGCCTTGAAGGCAGGCACATATTGAGTGTACAAACCAGACACACCCAACTTCGCGTTGTTCAAATCTTCGGCCATAAACCGGTCATAACCAGCCCATCCGCCCCAAGACTCCTTCAATGCATCGTAATCAACCAGCAACTGCTTGAAACGCTGCTCTTTCAATCTCAACACCTGCGGCGTGTCCAGCCTATTGCTGTTCTCATAAATCTGTTCCAGATCATCGCGAGCACGCGCCAACATAAGCCTGAAAGCATTTCTGCGTGAATCGAATAGATCATACTGCGCCTTCAGCACCTCCCGCCCAGGTTGAGCAAGCCAGGCAATCACCCCCAATTCCTCAACCGCCGTCGCAAAGCTCTCGTTGAACATTGTGTCGTCGGCAATGTAAACCACCTGGTGCGCTAGCTCATGAAAAACCAGCCTGGCCAATTCACCTGCCGGATAATTCACAAAAGTATTCAAAACCGGGTCGGGCGTAAAACCCAAGGTTGAGTACGCAGGCACACCCAGCACCGCCACATCCAAGCCCTGTTTACGAAGGTCATCCGCAAGGGCCGCTGCGCGAGACTCCGAATAAAAACCCTTGTAAGAAATACAACCGATTAAAGGGAAACACCAGGTTTCCAAAGTCAAACTGTCTGGCTGGGAAGCGACCACATTCCACACCGCATAGGCGCGATTCAAGTCAGCGTAAGTGCGGTAACTCCGATTGTCAGGAAGCCCCAGCTGCACCACAGAAAACTCCCGTATTTCCTGGACATATTGCAATTGAGTGCGCAACTTGCCCGAAAGATCAGGACGCAACAACACCTCATCAATGTTCTCTGCAGCCCCAAGAACACGCAGGTGACCCGTGGTGGCCTGCCAAAAATAAGAACCCGTGCTGCAAGCATTCAATAGAACAGCGCTCACCAACAACAAGCCTGACAACATACTGCGCCGAATCATTCCTGCCCTACCTTGGATGAAGAACTTTCATAGTAAAGCACAGCGATTGCCACAGTGAGCAAAACCTGCGATTCTTAACGCTTGTACCAACCAGCGAAGTTTGTTGTGAATCCGAGCAAAATTGAATCCTGGGTCAATACCCGTCGAGACATCCACGCCCACCCTGAATTGCGTTACGAAGAAAACCGTACCGCTGATATCGTCGCCAAGCGGCTTGCTGAACTTGGATACACAGTGGAAACCGGGATTGGACGTACTGGCGTGGTTGGCCTTATTCGCGGAACCCAAGGGCCAGGCAAAATGATCGGCCTGCGAGCCGACATGGACGCGCTCCCCATCCAGGAACGCAATCAGTTTCCGCACGCCTCCCGCCACCCCGGGAAAATGCATGCCTGTGGTCACGATGGACATGTGGCCATGCTGCTGGGAGCCGCGCAGGAAATCGCAGAAAACCGTAACTTCAAAGGCAGTGTTGCCCTTATTTTCCAGCCTGCAGAAGAAGGCGGAGCTGGTGCCCAACGCATGATTGACGACGGCCTGTTTCAGCGCTACCCAGTTGACGCGGTGTTTGCCATGCACAACTGGCCCGGCTTGAAGGAAGGCGAGTTTGCTGCACACACGGGTGCGGTCATGGCATCGAGCAATGAATTTTCAGTCAAAATTCAAGCCAAAGGCGCTCATGCTGCCATGCCTGACCTTGGCATTGATCCGGTGGTCATTGCTGCACAACTCATTCTCGCGTTTCAAACCATTGTCAGCAGAAACTGCAAACCTGTGGAACCTGCAGTATTGTCAGTCACCCAGATTCAGGCTGGCGAAGCAATCAATGTGATACCCGACCATGCGATATTGCAGGGTACTGTTCGTACCTTCAGCATTGAAACGCTGGATTTGATTGAACAGCACATGAGCAAGCTCAGCACCGAGCTTTGCGCAGCCTTTGGTGCAACTGCTGAAATGGAGTTTGAACGCAAGTATCCGCCCACCATCAATTCGGCGGAAATGGCCGAACTGGCAAAGAATGCCTTGAAGCGAGTGCCTGAAGTAACTGCAGTTCACACCAACCTTCCTCCGACCATGGGCGCGGAAGACTTTGCATTCATGCTTCAACACAAACCTGGGGCATATCTTTGGATAGGCAATGGCGATGGGGGTCATCGCACTCACGGACATGGCATTGGGCCCTGCACGCTGCACAACCCAAGCTATGACTTCAATGACAAAATACTTCCGCTTGGTGTTAAGGCATGGCTGGCAATAACGCACGCCTTTCTCGAGGGCACTTGAATTACTTGACTCGATAACCCAACAAAGCCTCAAACTCATGTTGTTTTGGACGTCGCCCCATGACCAGCAACTCTCCCTGACTCGGAACAAGAATCAGGGAATGAACCTTGCCACTTTTCTTCAGTGGTCTCCATGACTTTCCCTGAACAATCATCAATTCTTCAAAAATTGCAGACTCGAGAACAAAACGGTGTTCCCTGCGTTCAAGCACACCACTTACGGGCGCCGACATCACTCGCAAAGCATCTGGAGGTAAATCAAAGGTCGACACCAGATTAAAACGGGGCTCCCTTCGCGCAGCATCGACTATTAATTTTGGATCCAGCCCCACCGCAGCTGCATACAAGGCATCGTCGGGCAATTTGGCAAACAACGACTGGTTAACAGCAAATGCCCGTTGATACCCCAATTCATCAGCGCCGTCATAATGACTTAACATCGCTTTTTCTGGCGGAAGAAGAAAAAACAGATCGCTGTGCAACGATTGAAACCCTTGTCGACCCACAAAACCAGCCCCCCAGGTGGAATCCACTACCTTCCAAACACCATCGACTTTGACTGCATTCCAGACATGATTGACAGGTTTGCCATTCCGGTGCGATGTTGCAGGACCACCTTTCACCAAACCATAAATTGTCTTTACCTCAAGGCCTGCCATTTTCATCAAACGATGAGTTACATCGGCATAAACCGCACAACTACCGCCCGCAAGCTTGTGCAGTTTCTCAAGTGAATGTTGTGACGGATCCCCAATCCTGTTGGCCAAACCCGCGTCATGTTTGAAATGATAAGTGACCCACCGGTAGACCAACCAGGCCCTCTCTTCATCCGTTTCAGCAACCGAAAGTAAGGAATGAAATTTTGATTCTAGCCGTGTTTCATGCGTAGCCAGTGTTTGGTGAAAGTGGGTATTTAGTTGCTGGTATCGAGAAACGCCTTTATCAGCGCAAACGGCAAACGGGATAAGAAGAACCAATAGGCCAAAAATATACCGTGACCGATGATCAAGAAGATACTTCAACTTCAATTCCAAGATAAACAAACAGAAAGCAACGAAGATATAGGAATAAATGCAAAATCACATGAAACGAACACCAATTGGGACCAAGCAGCTTCGTTCTGAAAAAGCTTCGTTCTGAAAAAGCTTCGTTCTGAAAATTGTGCAGACGCCGTTAGACACGGTTGAATCGCAGTGGAGCACCGTATTGATCTGAAATAAAAAAACCCCGCCTCA
>NZ_DKTN01000001.1:0-35894 GCF_002473065.1 Limnobacter sp. UBA7229
GTTGCCTTGGCGCTTTAACCTGTTGCCCGGGGTTTGTTGTGGCCTGCGGGCATTGGGGCTAGCAGGCTCTGGCAAGGCACGGCTTGCTTGTGCATCGGTGGCCTCTTGCCCCTCCAGCGCCTCAAGCAAATTGCTTGCGGGGTCGAATAAAAATGCTTCCGGTGTGGGGCCTTCCACCACGCGCAAGCGGTCCAGCAGATCGTAGTGGTAAAGGCTGGTGCCATGGCCTTGGTCGTCAATGCGTACCAGTTGGTTGCTCTGGTTGTAGCAGTAGCGCCGGCGGGAAACGGTGGGGGAAAGTTCATCCCTTCGTTCGGTTTTAGAACCGTTTGCTCTGCGATTTACCTGCCCCACCAGCCTGCCCTGTGGGTCGTACAGGCTTTGGGTGTGAACCTGGTTGCCCAGCTTGCGCACCACTTCACGGCCCAGGGTGTCGCGCTCGAACTGCGCCAGTAGTTCACCGTTGAAGTTAATTTCGCTGAGCAAACCCAAGGCGTTGTACTGGTAGGCCAAAGCACCCGAAGGTAGCCCACCACCCATTGCGCCCCAGCTGGTTTGCTTGAGCCAGCCTGCCGGGTTGTATTGGTGATCAATTCGATGCTGGTCTTGACGCTCGGCCAGTACGCGGCCTTCGGCATCTACCTCCCATTGCAGGGTGCGGTGCGCGTTGCTGGCTTGAACCAACTGGCCTTGCGGGTTGTAAGCAAAGGTGGCTTCTTCACCATCGCTTTGCCGGGCTTTCAACAATCGGCCCAAGGCATCGCGCGTGTAGCGTGAGTAGGCCAGTGGCTGCTTGGGTATTTGATCCAGACACAGCCCGTTTGCGGCACCGTGTAACACGCCCCATTCCTGCTTTTCAAGCAGGTGGCCCACTGCGTTGTACTGGTAGGTTTGCACCCGGCCATCGAAGCCGCTTTCTTTGGTTAAGCGTTCGGCAAGGTCGTATTCAAAGTGGCAGCTTTGACCGTTTTCGTTTTGCAGTTCGATCAAATTGCGTTCGCTGTCGTAGCGGTAGCGAAGGGTAAAACCTTGTGCATCAATGCGTGCGGTGGGCTGGCTTAATTTGTCGGCATATTCGTAAACCGCGCTGCGGCCGGTGGGGTCGGTAATACGTTCAAGCTGGCCCAGTGGGCCGTAGCTGTATTCGGTGCTTAGGCCCTCGTGGTTGGTGGCGCGGGTGCATCGACCCAGTAAGTCGTAGGCGTAATAGGCACTGCGCCCCAGCGGGTTGCTTATGCCTGCCAGCCGCCCCCAGGCGTCGAATTGGTAAGTGTTGCTTTGCCCCAGTGCATTGGTTTGCGCTTGCAGCTGGCCTTGCGCGTTGTACAACATGCGCGTGCTTTGGCCCAAGGGGTTTGTTACTCCACACAACAAACCCAGGTGGTTGTAGCGGTAACGTGTGGTGGCACCTGTGGCATCGGTGTCGCTGGCCAGCAATCCTTCAGGTGTGTAAGTGTTGCTGCGCACATGGCCTGCAGCATTGATGTGCTTTAACACCTGCCCCTGTGCGTTGACTTCAAACCTGTGCAGCTGCCCAAGCTTGTTGGTGTAAGCCACCAAATGGCCTTGGCTGTTGTACTGAAACTGCTCGCGGTGGCCCAGGGCATCCACGCGCTCCAACACCTGCCCACTGCTGTTGTAGCGTGTACGTGTAACGCCGCCTTCAGGGCCCTTTTCAAGCACGGGCAAGCCTTGGGCATTGAACTGGTATTCAGTGCGCGCACCGCGGCTGTCCATGGCAACGTTGGTGGCCGTGCCATGAATATCCCATTCAAACCGGTAGTGGTAGGTGGGTTGGCCGCCCACGGGGTCGCCCCACTGGCGCACGCAGCGGGAGTGTTCGCCCGCCTGCTCCCATTCAAAGTAAATGTTGTAACCGCTTTTTAGCGTGCGCTGAACCAGCACATTGCGTTTGTTGTAGGCGTATTGTTCTTCAAAGCCTGCGGCATCGGTTACGGCCACAAGCTGGCCCTGTGGGTTGTAGCGGTATTGCACCAGTACCAGTTGATTCAAACCCAATTGGTTTTGTTCAAGGGCGGTGTCGGTTTCGTCTGCTGAATAACCTTTGGCCAGTTGGGCAATTTGTGCAAGCAAGCCTTGTTCGTTGTAACCCAGTACCCAACTGCTTTGGCTGCTATGCAGGTGGGTGGGCACTCCATGCGTGTAATCAATTGCAAGTGCATTGCCAAAGGCGTCTTCGATGCGAACCAGCGAGAAGCGCTGCATTTCGTTTTGTGTGGGTTCGCTGCCCGGCGCCATTTCAAGTGGTTCAAAGTGCCAGGCCAAACCCAGGCCGTTGCTGGCTTGCAGGCGGTAGACTGTTTCTGCGGTGCGCGTCAGGGTTAAAAATTCACTGGTGTTGGTGCAGCGCTGGCCTACCTTCAAGGGCTTGAAGTAAACCGTGCGGCCTTCCTCGTCGATGTAGTTCAGGCTGCTTTCATGCGCGCCTTCCTGGGCTAGCAGGTGCTGGCTTAAGGGGTGTGCCCAACCGGCCCCAAGCCCTGCATTGAATCCTTGTTCTGCAAGGCTGCTGCGGTAGGTGCGCTGCCAGTTCAAGCCCACCACGCCGGGCATTGAGCAATCGAGCAATTGCAGCAGTTCTTCGCCGTTGATCATGCTGATGGGTTCACCGGCTGTTTTGGTGTCGGCCACTTTGGGTGTGTTTGCACCTTGTGTATTGCTCGCTGCCGGCTTGCCGGGCTCAGCAGGCTTTGCCGCTGCGGTGGTGGTGGTGCTGTTTTTTGAAGATCGGTTGCCTGAGGGCGCACCATCGACTGAACGCAGTTTGGAGGCCTGTGCCTTTTCAAGCGCCTTGGCGTAATTGGCCAGGTGTCGAATTGCAGCCTGGGTAAATGGGCCCACTTTGCTGGCACCGTTTGCAACCCTGGCACCCACCCGCGCTGCGCCCACGGCAAGGCTTCCGCCGAATGTGGCCAGTGCCAGCAGCACTTCAATGCCTATGGCCACCACCACCGTGGCGGCATTACGCAAGCGCCGCAGGTGGGGTACGCTTTCAGAATAGCCGTCCAGAAATTCAAACAGGCCTGTGCGCAACAGGCGATCGGAGCCAATCAGGTTGAACAGGCGCATGCCTTCCTTCAGGGCAGCGATCATTTCTTGCGCGGTGTTGTAGGCCGCCATGCCCGCACCCACCAGCATTTGCTGAATTTGCGCAAAGTTGGAATTGATCAGCGTCTCGAACCCAGCGCAGGTGGCCTTTACTGCATTCACAGTGAACTCAACACTGATCTTGATCAGGCTCCACAAACCTTCGATAAAGCCCATGGCTGCGGCGCCAGCGCCCTGCCCAACGGCTTTGCCTTCTTCCCACAGTTCATGAATGCGGTGTTTCACCTTGAACTCAAGGTTTTGTGCATCGTGTTCGCGCCAGCGGGCCAGCAAAATAGTGGCCATTTCAACCAGTGCTTTTCCGCGTTCGTGCTCGGCGCTGCCAGCTTGGTGTGCAAGCAGTTTGGTTTCACTGGCCCAGTAAATGCTGTTGGGGTTGAGCAGGTCTTTTTGCGGGTTGGCTGTCAGCGGTATTTTTATCACCAGCAAATCGCCAGTGAATGCGGCCGTGCGTTGCCTTTCGCTGCGGCCCACGAAAAAACCATCGGCATACATGTCGCCCTGCACCAGGCCAAAGTGGGTAAGCACTTTGCAATCGACGGTGTCGCCGGTGCGCGTGCGCGGAAACCCATGCAGCATCAGTTCATCGAGTTCGGTGTCGTTGATCGACTCTCGGTGCAGCGCCAACCAGGGTGACAGTTCGGTGCGTTTGTCGAAAAACGCCCAATAGTTGCCGCGAAAACGCAGCCCCAAACCAGACTTTACCGATTGACCAAAAACGGGAAGTTGAACGAAATCCATAGAAGCGGTGCTGGCGAATAACCGTGCGAAGTTACTTGCCAGCCTGGATTTCGGCGAATTGAATCAGTTTGGGTGATGTTTACCGGGTGATGGGGTGAGCACCCGGCTTTGAGCTTGCCCCTAGTTAAACGATTTTTGCGTTTCTAAAAAGCTGGTCAACAGTGAGGCGAGCCAGGCTGCTTTCATCGCGAGGATCGGTTGAGGAATACATGCTGACCTGTAGCGCATCAAGCACGGCGAACAGGCGGTTCACGCTGATCGACCCCGGGTTTTTCTCCAGAGAAGACACCGTGCGCTGATCTATACCAAGCCTCTCGCCCAATTGTTTTTGGGTAAGGCCCAATTCTCGCCTGCGCGTGCGAATCAGCACGGTGACATCACTCAGATTTACTTTTTTCAGTGCCATAGTATTTTGAATCTACTCGGTAATTACAACTTGATGACCGCCATTTTTTCCTGCGTCATGTCGTGCATGGTGTGGCCAATTCCGCCAACCCCGTACCCCGACTGCCGACGACCGGCAAATGGCATCCAATCAACACGAAACGCAGTGTGGTCATTGACCATGACCGCGGTGGCATCAATTTCACGCACACAGCGCAGGGCCACTTTCAACTTTTGGGTAAACACCGCAGCCTGGAATGCAACCGGCAGGCTATTGGCCTGCGCAATTGCATCGCTCAGCGATTCGGTACCGTATACACACACCACGGGACCAAATACTTCCTGGGTACTGACCTTGGCATCGAGGGGTGGGTTCAACAACACGGTGGGCGCATAACTTGTTTCGCCCAACTTTTGGCCACCACACAACACCTGTGCGCCGCCTGCTACGGCTTCATTTACCCACTGCTCAACGCGCTTGACTTCATTCGGGTTGACGAGTGGGCCGCATTCGGTATCGGCCAGTATGGCGTTGCCTACTTTTAGCTTCGAGGCCTTGTCAGCAATGGCTTGCGCCAAGGCGGTGGCCATGTCTTCGGGCACGTAAACCCGCTGCACACTGACACAAACCTGCCCAGAATGATAAAAACCGCCCTTGACCAAAGCCGGGATCATGGCCTCAAGGTCGGCACAGTCGTCGACAATAACCGGGGCCACACCACCATGCTCAAGCGCACAACGCGTACCCGGCGCCAATTTGCTTTTTAGCCGCCAACCAACTGCACCTGAACCAATAAAACTGAAAAATGCCACGCGGGGATCGGTCACCATTTGCTCGGCCACGTCGCTTTTGCAAGGCGCAACGCGGCACCATTCTTGCGGCAGCCCTGCTTCATACAGCATGTTCACAAAGGCCTGGCAACTCAGGGGGGTGGCACTGGCCGGCTTTACCAACACTGGGCAGCCCGTGGCAATGGCGGGGCCCACCTGGTGAACAATCAAATTCAAAGGGTGGTTAAAGGCGGACACCGCCACCACCGGGCCAATGGGCTCGCGGGTGGTGAATGCCATGCGGCCAGCACCGGCAGCGGTCAAGTCCATGGGGATTTCTGTGCCGGTGAGGTGGCCCAATTCTTTGATGCACAGTTCAACCCCGTCGATTGCGCGTGTTACCTCAACCTTGGCGTCCATCAAGGGCTTGCCGCCCTCGTTGGCAATTTGAAAGGCGAGTTCATCAAACCGGCCTTGCATCAGCTGTGCCGTTTTTTTGAGAATGGCGATTCGCTGGTGCATTGGCAGCCAGTTGGCGCGGGTTTTGTGCAATTGGCTGGCGGTGTTCAACCAGGCATCGATGGTGGGCCAATCGACCAGCTTCACTTCGCCAATCGGCTTTAGATCGAAAGGGTTGACCACCTCCAAAGTGGCGTTGTTCATTGAGTTATTCATATCAAACACACCTTTGCGGCCAATTCGTCAATCAGCACACGCTTGTTTTCAGAATAGTCCACGGGCACGTCTACGATGTGCACGCCCCCGGCTTTGAAGGCCCGGTCAAAGGTGGGCACCAGTTCAGCGGCACTGCCCACCCGGTGGCCGGTTGCACCATAGGCCTCGGCGTACTTCACAAAGTCGGGGTTGCCAAATTCAAGCCCCCAATCCGCAAAGCCCGCGTGCTCTTGTTTCCAGCGGATCATGCCGTACGAGCTGTCGTTCAAAATGGTAACGACCAAGTTGAGCTTCAAGCGCACCGCAGTTTCAATTTCCTGCGAGTTCATCATGAAGCCGCCGTCACCACAAATGGCCATTACCCGCCGATCGGGGTACAACATGGCGGCCATCATGGCCGAGGGCAAACCGGCTCCCATGGTGGCCAGCGCGTTGTCCAGCAACACGGTGTTGGGTTCGTAGGCTTTGTAATTGCGGGCGTACCACAATTTGTAAATGCCGTTGTCCAGCGCAATGATGTCTTTGGCGCCCATGGCACGGCGGGTTTCGGCCACCAGGCGTTGGGGAATGATGGGGAAGCGGTCGTCGTCTGCACCTTCTTTGATGTGCAATTCAATTTCTTCGCGAATGCGCTTGAAGTAGGCGAGGTCGCACACCACTTTGCCACCTATTTTTTGGGTCAGCTTTTGCACAGAGCGGGCCACATCGCCCACCACCTCGCATTGCGGAAAATACACCTGGTCTACTTTGGCGGAACGGTAATTCACATGGATTACTTTTTTACCACCGTGGGCCATGAAAAACGGCGGCTTTTCAACCACATCGTGGCCCACATTGACAATGAGGTCGGCACGTTCAATGGCGCAGTGCAAATAATCGCCGTCTGACAATGCCGCGGTGCCCAGAAAATGGGGAGAACCCTCATCCACCACGCCCTTGCCCATTTGCGTGCTGAAAAACGGAATGCCGGTGGTTTCAATGAATTCTTGCAAAGCCAGCCGGGCCTGTTTGCGGTTTGCACCCGCGCCCAGCAGCACCAGCGGCATGCGGGCAGAGCGGATCATGGACACCGCTTCGTTCAGCACCACATCGTCGGCCACGGCATAGTGCCGCTCGCTGCGGGGAATGATGGCCGCGGTGGTTTGTTCAGCGGCAATGTCTTCGGGCAGCTCGAGCAACACTGCACCGGGGCGTTCTTCTTCAGCAATTCGAAAGGCCTCGCGAACCAAGGCGGGAATGTTGTTGCCATGAACAATTTGCTTGCTCATTTTGCAGATGGGCGCAAACAGATTGACCACATCGATGATTTGAAATTGGCCTTGCTTGGACTTCTTGATGGGCTTTTGCCCTGTGATCATGATGAGCGGAAATGCACCCAGATGGGCATAGGCAGCGGGCGTGGTGAAGTTGGTCGCCCCAGGGCCCAAAGTGGCCATACACACGCCGGCACGGCCTGTAAGGCGACCATAGGTGGCGGCCATAAAACCCGCCCCTTGTTCGTGGCGGGTCAGCACCAGCTTGATGCTGCTGTTGCGCAGGCTTTCGACCATGTCCAGGTTTTCTTCGCCGGGTACAGCGAATATGTGCTTTACGCCTTCTGCTTCCAGGGCCTGAACAAAAAGATCCGATGCTTTGGTGCCTTGGGTCGACATGGTCGCTCTCCTTTTTTGGGGGAACGACCAGTGTCTGCCTCTTGGATTTCAATATCAATACCCTTATCCATTCTGGATAGTACTGAATGTGCTCGATCAGGCCGCCTTGAGTGCCATCAAACCGGTGCTGATGTGGTCTGTCACTTTCGGCTTCACCGTTTTGCCATTGCTGGCCGTCAGCACATATTCTGCAGGGTTGAAACGTGCAATTCGCATGCGGTATTCAGCGTTCAAGCCAGGGTACAAAGTGTTGTTGCGGCCATTGGGGCTGAGGTACCAGCTTGCGCAACCGCTTTTCCACACCGTGTGTTCGCTGCGGAAGTCCATGGTATTTACAAACTTCTGTTCCACCTCGGGTTTCACAGAAATGGCTTTAAGCTTGCGCTTTTGGCGCAACTTGATGGCCTGAATCACATAACCAATTTGCGCTTCAGCATAAGCGATAACAGACGTGTGGCCAGGGCCAGTGAACGGACCCACGAGGAAGTACAAGTTGGGGAAACCCGCAGTTGAAATGCCCTGGTAGGCTTCCGAACCGTCTTTCCACTTGTCGTTCAAGCTTGCGCCGCCAATGCCTTTGGCGTCGATTGGCGAACCTGTGTGGCGCACTTCATAGCCTGTGGCGTAAATGATCACGTCGAGTTCGTGCTCTACGCCATCGGCGGTGCGAATGCCTTTTTCGGTGATGCAATCAATCGCATTGGTTTCCAAATGCACATGCTCTTTTTGCATGGTGAGGTACCAATCGGAACTGACCAACACACGCTTGCAACCGAACTTGAAGGTGGGCGTCAGCTTTTTGCGAAGCTCAGGGTCTTTCACCTTGCGGGCCAGGTAGCTGCTGGCCATTTTCTCGGGCTGTGCCTTGAACATGTCGTACTTCAAAATCAAAAACGGTGCAGTCAGTTCGTTGAACCAGTACACACCCAGGCGGTTCATTTTCATGTTCAACGGGGTTTTGCGATTCAGTGCTTTTTCAGCTTCTTCAATGTTGCGGTCTGGGCGCGGCATGATCCAGTTGGCCGTGCGCTGAAACACCACCAGGTTTTTGACCTTGTCGGCAATGGCGGGGCCAACCTGCACGGCCGTGGCGCCAGTGCCAATCAAGCCAACACGCTTGCCTTCAAGTTCTACGGAATGGTCCCAAGCGGCGGTGTGCACCGTTTTGCCTTTGAACTTTTCGGCACCCTTGAATTCTGCAACCTTGGGTGCGCTGAACGGGCCCACTGCTGTAACCACATTGCGGGCCTGAATGGTTTTGCCATCGGCTGTGGTGATGTTCCACAAACCAGCTTGCTCGTCGAATACTGAACCAGTGATGCTGGTGTTGAATTGAATGTAAGGGTACACACCATACTTGGTGGCGCAGTGGCGCAGGTACTTGTAAATTTCGCCCTGCTTGGCGTAGCTGTTGCTCCACTCGGCCCAAGGCTCGAAGGAATAGCTGTACAGGCTGCTTTTAACATCGCAACCACAGCCGGGGTAAGTGTTGTCGCGCCAGGTGCCGCCCACATCGTGGCCTTTGTCGAAAATCTTGAAATTGGTTTCACCTGCCTTGAGCAATTGAATACCCATGCCCAGGCCTGATACGCCTGCGCCGACGATTGCAACTTCAAGAATGTTTTGTGCTTCTTTTTTTGAGCTGGCCATGTAGTGTGTCTCGTGTTGTGTTGGTTTTCGATGAGATGCAGTGTAGGGGTTTGGGTGCAACAGGCGTGAGTGTGAAAAGTGACGACTTTAGAGTCAATTTGGGCCACAAACTCACCCCACTGATGCACAATCAATGCTCGAAGTAACTTTGCAGCAGGTGATGTATGGAATGGTTTCAAGCACTAACAACCTTGGCCCTGGGTGGTTTGTTCGGCGGCATTCTGGCCTTCTCGGCCTTGTTTGCACCGCTGGTATTCACCAAATTGCCAATGGAACAAGCGGGGCCATTCATTCGCGCTGTGTTTCCTTGGTACTACTTGTACGTGATTGTATTTGGCTTTCTCAGTGCCATTTCTGCAGGGCTTTCCGGTGGCGGCTTTTGGGTGTTGTTTCCATCGGCGTTGGTCGGCTTGGCCAGCGTGTACACACGGCAAATTCTGATGCTCCAAATCAATGAACTTCGCGACCGGGAAATGGCTGGGGACAAAGCCGCAGGCGCTGAATTCAATACCAAGCACCGGCTTAGCGTGATCATCAACAGCGTGCAACTTCTGGTCACGGGAGCAACCCTGGTGTACTGGGCATGGAACTGAAGGACCTGCCGCAGCTTCGGCTGCTGGAACAAACCACGGTGGCACAAGCCTACCCGCTGTTTTTCGTGAACTATGCGGTGCAACGCGGCTTTGAGACCGATCAAATTCTGGAACACAGCGAGCTGACACTGGCTCAGTTGCAAGTGCCCAACAGCCGCATCGCCGCGGCCCAGCATGGCATCATCGTGATGAATTTGCTGGCACTGTTTCAAAGCGAACATATCGCCATCGACATGGGTTTACAAAGCAGCCTGACCAAAGCGGGCATGATCGGTTTTGGTTTGATGAGTTGTGCAACCCTGCGTGAGGCCATTGAGCTGGGTATTCGCTTTTTGCCCACCAAAGTGCCCTTCTACACCATAGACACCAGTGAAGACGAACGCACCCTGACGTGCCACGTGCGCGAAGCCATGCCGCTTGAACCCGTGCGCAAGTTCGCGATTGAAAATTTTGTGATTGAAGTGTGGCGGCTGTTTGAAAGCCTCTTCAACCCCATGGGCAGCAAGCGCGAGGCCAGCGGAATTGAATTGTGGTTTGACTGGCCGGAGCCGCCTTATTATGCGAGCTATGCCAGCAGCCTGCCCAAGTGCCGTTTCAATGCGGCTGGCAATCAAATTCGAATTCCCGGCAGGTGGCTTGACCTGCCCTTGCCCACCGCCAACTCCACCACTGCACAAATGGTGATTCAGCAATGCGAGCAAGAACTGATTGCTCTGGGCCTTGGCGACAATTTAAGCGGGCGCGTGAAAAACCTGCTGATTTGCCGGGATAGCCGCTACCCGCAACTTGAAGACATGGCAGAAACCCTGCACATGTCGGTGCGTACATTAAAGCGCAAGCTACAGAATGAAGGGCGAAGCTTTACAGATTTATTGGGCGAGGTGATTCAACGCGACGCCTGCCTGTTGCTTGAGACCAGCAAGCTTAATGTAGATGAAATTGCGCAACGTGTGGGTTACCAGGACCGCGCCAATTTCACACGTGCATTCAAAAAACTGACTGGCAAAACACCCAGCGAATACAGGGAGTGGGTAAGCTACGTCGTCAAGAAATGACTGACCAAACCTTGCGCATCGGTATCGTGTGGCAGGCTGACATGGTCGGTGCCTTTCACTGTGGCCACCAGGGGTTTCACAGCGAAGTGCTGCATCAAGCGCAATGAGGAATCGTGGGGTACCACCTCATCATTTTCAGCCAGCAACACAAAGGTGGGGTTGCGTACATTCGCGGCACATTCATTCGATTTGAACTTGCTGCGCAACAACAGCGACACCGGTGCCAAAGGCACTTTCTTTTTGGCAATGCTGATCAAGCTGTCGTAAGGGGTAAACAACACCAGCTTGTGCACTGGTGTGCTGGCGGCCAACTGCATGGCAACACCTGTGCCCAGGCTGCGCCCGATGACAGAAATTTGATTGCGGTCGCACCAGGGTTGTTCGGCTACCCATTTGTAAATGGCACGCGCATCGGCCACCAAATTTTTCTCCATCGGCGTGCCTTTGGAATTGCCATATCCCCGGTAATTGAAAAACACCAGGGGCAAATTCTTGAAGCCTTGCGCTTCATTGAGCAACCAGCGCACGTCTTCGCTGCGGCCACCGAAATAAATGGCGCACGGTGCCTTGCTGCCTGCACCACCCAGGCCAGCAGGCATGCGCACCCAACCTTCCAGTTCAATGCCGGGAGCCACTTGCAAACGCAGTTCAGTGAATTCGTGTGCGTGGTGGGTCAGCACCTCATGGTGCTTCAACGCAGGGCTGAAAATATGCCGGGTTTGGCTGAAGTACAGGTAAGTCCAGTACGCAGCAAAACCCATGGAGGCAGACAGCGCCATGCGGGGCACCAAACGCGACTCGGGGTTGCGCACTACTTTCTCTTGAACATACTTCATGGATGTACTTCTTTACAAAATGGTTACTGGTCACACTACACAGTGTATTGAAACCAAACTGTCACAAAGGTTCAAAGTGCTTGCAGAAATGGCGTTAAATCAACGTTTGGAAGGAATTGCCCACATGACCTGTCACAATGACAATTCATATTTCAGGAAATCTTCCCGGGACAAAACAGGGAAACTTCCATAGCGTTGAACGATTAGAAGGGAGAGGACAAGAACATGAAATTCAAAACAAGCGCGATTGCGTTGGGTTTGGCTGTGGCATTGGCGGCCTGCTCCAAGAAAGAGGAAACAGTTGCCCCGGAAGCAGCAGCCCCAGTTGAACAGGCTGCACCACAAGCAGTGGCCTACGTAACCCACCAAGACGGCCCAGTGACCATTTACTCACTGGCCGACTACACCAAGATCGGCGAAATTAACGTGGGTGAAGGTGGCCGCGGAGTAGGCTTGACCGAGGACGGCAAGCTACTGGTGGTGGCCGTAAAAGAAACCAAAGATTTGGCCATTGTAGACACCGCCACCAACCAGGTGGTACGCCGTGTGCCTGTGGGCATTAACCCCGAATTTGTGCGCGTGTTGGGTAACCTGGCCTTTGTGGCTTATGAGCCTGCCTCCAAGGGTGGCCCTCCACCCAAGCCTGGTTCAGCAGAAGCCAAAGCCATCGAGAAAGAGCGAGAAGAAGGCGATGAACTGCCAGCACAAGTGGCCATCATCGACTTGGTGAAGGGTGAAAAAATCAAGGAAATTACGGCGGGGTTTGAGACCGAAGGCATTGAGTTTTCTGCCGATGGAAAACACATCATTGTGACCAATGAAGCCGATGAAAATGTATCGGTACATGACATTGAAACTGGCGAGAAGATCAAACAGATCGATACCGAAAGCTACGGCATTCGACCACGCGGCGTGAAACGCTCGCCCGATGGTGAGCAATTCGTGGTCACACTTGAGTACGGCAATAAAATGCTGATTCTGGACAAAAACTACAATGTGATTAACGAGGCTGCCACGGGCGAAGTGCCTTACGGCGTCACTTATACCCGCGATGGTTCCGAAATTGTGGTGGCCTTGGCACGTGGTAAAGCGATTCAGGTATTTGATGCAAAAACGCTTGAGCTCAAGCGAGAAATGCCGGTGGGCGACCGTTGTTGGCACTTTAGCTTTACACCCGATGACACACAGTTGATTGTGGCCTGTGGCCGCAGCAACAACATTCTGGTTTTGGACTACGCCACTGGCAACGTGATCAAAGACATTCCCGAAGGCAATATGCCCTGGGGCGTGATGGTGTCGCCGAAGTCTGTAGGGTCACTGGACATTCCTGGTTGATACAAGCCCGAATGGGTATTTTTTATTGTTTGTACTCCTAAACGAATTTTCCGCGTTAATCAATAAAACGGTTGCCACCATGCAACACTTTGATGTGATTAACGTGGTTTAGGAGTTACCTATGAGACGCGTATTTAATGTAATCGACAGAGGCATTGCAAACAGCCCAACGAACACTGAAACCGCACCAGACAATAGTATTGAAGCCATTCAAGGCACTTGGGCGCAAGCGCTTCGCTGCGACTTTGGCCGTACTCGCGATGCCATGCTGTGTCGTTTGGCTGAATCCACACAGGAATTGGCGCACCAATACCCGAATGACGCAAAGGTTCTACTTTGGAACGGTATTGTGCTGACAGGGTACGCGAAATCACTGGGAGGACTGTGTGCGCTGCAGTTTCAGGCTCACGCAAAAGCTTCACTTGAACGTGCAATTGCATTGGCACCAAACGATGGGGCAGCCTACCTTTACCTGGGCCTGCTGTACGATCACTCCCCAGCAGCCCCTTACGGCTTTGGCGATGAAAACATTGCCAGGTCGCTGCTTGAGCAAGGTTTGAAACTGACCTTGAATTCAGCCGAGCAACTGCGCCGCGCATAAAAAAAGGAAAGCCAACTCTGCTTGGCCTTCCTTTTTTATTGCTGCAACAACCGAAAAAAATTAACGGTTTGCAATGTACATGGTGATTTCAAAACCAAAACGCATGTCTACAAATTGTGGGGTGGTCCAGCTCATGTCTATTTCTCCAAAGTATTGTAAAAATCAGCAAATGCCTTTGCCGTTGAAATAAGCTTATCCCTACTTCTTCAGGAATTTTGCCCGACTTCACTGCGTAATTGAAGGACTAGTCAGCCCCCAAGCAATCGCAAGCTTGGTGAGTTCAATGTCGTTGCTCACCTGCAGTTTCTTTTTGATTTGATAGTGAATGTTGTGAATGGTTTTTGCACTTAAAAAAAGTAGCTCGCCGATTTGCTCGGCAGACTGACCAGCCACGAGCAAACACAGCACTTCGAACTCGCGGCTGCTCAATTCATCAAGCCCGCCCCGGTTGTCGCGCAAGCGGGAAAGTGCCATCAAACGCGACAAGTCAGCACTCATGAAAGTGCGGCCCGCCAACACTTCGCCAATGGCGCGCAACAGCACTTCGGGCCGGCTGCTTTTGGTGACATAACCTTTTGCGCCAGCGTCCATACACGCACGCGCCAGTTCGATTGAGTTGTGCATGGTAAACATCAGAAATTTAACCTCAGGCCAACGCCCCAACACCCGCTGAACAAGGTTCAAGCCCACCGGCTCTGGCATGCTGATGTCGCAAATCACCAGCGCAGGCAAGTCTTTCTGGCAAGCGGCATAGGCCTCCTGCGCGTTTTCAGCCTCACGCACCTGCTTGAAACCACCTTGTGTTTCCAACAAATGCCGATAACCGGCGCGCACCACGGCGTGGTCATCCACCAGCAAAATACGGAGATCAGCGTTGTTCATGAAGTACCTTTTTGTTGAAAACGGGCAGACACCACAAACCGGTTTTCTTCAACCTGGGCTTTGAATACACCACCATGCACCCTCACCCTTTCAGCCAGCAAGTTCAAGCCCATGCCGCCCGATGGCACCTGCGTTTCAACCGGTTGGGGCAAGCAATTTTCCACACACAGTTCAAGCACACCGGCCTGCAATGCCAAGCCCACATTCACGGGCGCCCCCGGCGCTGCGTGCCGCCGCACATTGGCCAGGCACTCTTCCACGGTACGGTAAACACACAGGGCGCGGTCTTGGTCCAAACTATTCAAGGCGGCAGGTTCTAGACTCAGGTTCACTGTCCAGCCGCTGCCCGCATTAATTTCCCAGCGGGTACACAGGTCTTGAATGGCCATGCCAAGATCAGCCCCTTCCAACACAGGCGGGCACTTGTTCACCAACACCGCCCGCATACGCTCGAACGCGCCCTCAATTTGCAGCTCGATTTCCTCCAGCTTTTCTTGCACCTCCGTATCCCCACCCTTGAGTTGCGCGCGCAGCTGGGCGCAATTCACCGCGATCAGGCTCAGGGACTGACCCAAATCTGCGTGCACCAAGTGGGCCAACTCCCGCCGTTCATCTTCCTGCACATTGAGCAGCTTCATCATCAGGTTTCGGCGGGTTTGGGTAAGCCGCCACAAACGCTCGTTCAAGCGGTTTACCCCTTGCGCAATACGACCAAACTCCCGTGGCTGCACATCGGGAAGTTGCGCGGGAGGCGGGCTGTCCTCGGAAATGGCAATCGAATCGATTTTTTCGACCAAGGTTGCGGCCGGCTGCAAGGCGCGACCAATAACCACATAGGTTAAGGCGGCCAGGCTGGCCACGATCAGGGTGCTAAGCAACAGCAAGTCGCGCAGCGTATTCCAGAATTTGGCCAGCACCAATTGCGGATCGGCAGTGATGGTCAATTCGCCAAACGGTTGACCCCACAGGCCAACGGGGCGCGGCTGCGCTTCAATTTGTACACCCAACAGGCGCATCAACTGGGCCTCGACAGGGTGGCGTACCAGCTGCTCACAACCCTCTTGCCGCACCTGTCCGTTCCAGCCCTCGTAACGTATGCAATAAGGTGCCAACAACAAACCGTACTGGCTACCCACCAACACAGGCGAGCCCTCGATTTCGGGATTAATTTGCCGCTTGTACATGGAGTACTCCACCATCTCGTGCAAGCGCGTGGCATCGCTGGCCAAGGCATCATCTACCTCATTGGCTGTGCGCAGCACCACATAGGCGGAAATTAACACCCAGCACAACAGGCCCAGGGTGATCATCCGCACCAGCAAATAGCGTTTCAGGTTCATTCAAACAGTTTAATCGGGGTTGGGCTGCAAGTGCGCCAGCGCGGCCTCCCCATGCAGGCGGGCCGCCAGCTTTCTCGCAACCGAATAATTGCTCACTGCCTCGCCACGGTTTTGAACACCCAGCCGCCCAAAGGCTTCCTTGATGTGGGCATTCACCGTGTCGGGACTCATGCCCAGTATCTTTGCAATTTCCTTGCCTGTTCTACCAAGGGACACCTGTTCCATCACCTGTGCCTGTTTGATGGTCAAAGGCTTGGGGCTACCGGGCATTTGAATCAGACTTTGAAACTCGTTCCGTTGTGAAATTGAATTCAGGTTGACTGAATCACGTTTCAGGAAAGCTTGAACCTGAACCATTAATTCTTTGTAATGCTGGCTTTTGGAGAGCAGCAGCGCACCCGAATTGGCCACCTGCCTTTCAATTTTCGCATCGCCCAGAGCGGTAAAAAAAATGCGAAGTGAGCTGGAAAAACGTTGTGACACCATATCGATTACCTCAGCAGGTTTGCTGTTGGGCAACACCAGGTCGGAGACCACCAGGTCTACATCCGCTGGCTCTATTTGCTGAAGCTGCTCAACAGAATCAACCACCCGAGCAGTTAAGCCCGGCACGACAGCAGCAATAATTTCCTCAACGACCATGGCCGAGGTCGGATGGTCTTCCAGTATCAATAAGTTCTTCAAACCCTTTTCCCCAAAAGTGTGGTTGTCGCTTGGCGTTTTCAAATAATTTTTTTATGAATTGTTAGTGCGATTATCAATTGAAATGTTTAGTTATGTAAAGAATGCAAACAGGCTTACAACTCTGTCAGCACTTTTTGAATAGCTGCGTTTCAAGTGAATGGGCGCAATTCTCGAGGCGACCACAATTGACAGGGGAAGTAGAATGTCACACACAGACGATGAGAAATTAAAAGCAAGAAGGGCCATGCTGGCCAAAGTGGGTTTGGCCGTGGGTGCGTTGTATGCCGCGCCTGCAATGGTGGGCTTGGCCACGGCACAGGCGGGTAGCCGTTCCAGGCCCAGCCGAAAGTCGCGCCCATCCCGGTATGACCATTACCACACACGCTATGGCCAGGGCTACCGCTCTTCCCGGCCCTCACGCCCAAGCAGATATTCACGATATTCCCGCTACTCGCGTTATTCCCGGGTAAGCCGCCCCTGGTTTTATATTCGCTTCTAGACAATGAACGCAGTACCGCAACAAAGCCCCGCCTGCCTGTTGCTGAGGTTCGAAGGCACGGCAGGTGAAGTGTGCGTGCCCAACGAGCCAGCATTGCTCCAGGGCCTCACACAGCTTGTTCCAAGCTGGAAATACACCTGCACACCAACACATGGCAAAGCCTGTGACATGCCACACAACTGCATTACGAGGATTAACAACAGCCAGAACACCCCCTACACTTTTGACATTGAATCTGTTTATCTGGACGAGCCATTGCTTGGCTTGCCCGCCGCCAGTGCACTGTGCGCACTGCTGGCCGATGTGCTTGAAACCCACATTGAGGAAAGTCCAAACCCGATTGCCCTGCATGCCGGGGCTTTTGCAATCGGGGGTCGGCTTATTGCGGTTACAGGCCCGCGACGGGCAGGCAAAAGCACGCTGATTGCAAGACTTTGCGCCGAACCAGACCTGCAAATTTTCTGTGACGATGTATTGCCCATCAGCCCTCAGGGGGAGGGTGTGGCGCTGGGTGTAGCACCACGTTTGCGCCTGCCCCTGCCCGCCAAGGCGAGCATGCATTTCAAGCAGTTTGCCAGGCAACACATGGGGCCACACGACAGCCGCTACGGTTACCTGTGTGCCAGCAACGTGGCACTGCACGGCGTGCGCCTGCCGCTTGGCGCAATCGTGGTACTGGACCGGCAAACCGACACCCCGGCATGCCTTCACACCGTGAACGAAGACGATGCCCTGTTTTACACACTTGAACAGAATATGGGGCAGTTCAACTCGCCCGGCGAAGCCTTGGCAACAACGCAAGCACTTCTGGGCAAAATTACTTGCGTTCGACTGGTGTACAGCAACCTGGAGGAAGCCGTGCAACTGCTTCGAAAAGCTTTTGATGGCAAAGAGGCCATTAATCCTGATCTTCAGGTGAAGCCTGCACAGGGTTGGGTGCCGCCAACCCCCGAGACCCATACGCTTGCAGACACGGGCCGCGTATTCAAACGAGCACCTACCGCAGCCTTGCGCCGCATCGGTCAGTCCGCCTTCCTATGGCAAGCTGGCGAACACACCCTTTGGCGCCTGAACACCGAGGGGCAAGCCGTGTGGGCGCTGCTTGAAATGCCGGGCAACGCCAGGGAGCTGGCCGAAGCATTGGCCGAGGTATTTGTAGAAGTGCCACAAAAACAACTTGAGCACGATGTCCTGAAGATGCTTGGCAAAATGTGGGCTGAAGGTTTTTTGATCGAGCAATAAAGCGGCAAACTCGGGTAGTGACAAATTTTCAAGCGAACCACTATTTCAATTTAATTGATAATGATTCGCATTATTGTTACTATTAATAAATCTTTATTCCGATCACTCAAACATCCCCCAGAACCTTGCCATGCAAAAACCCCAGCAACCCTATGCCCTGTTACACCTACTCATCGTCGCTGCCCTGAGTGGGCACACAGTTGCCTTCGCCAACACAACTTCCACGGCCGGACAAACATTGCCCGAAGTGAAAGTGGTAGAACAAACCCCAGCCCAGGAAAATCCTGCCGGCCCTTTTGAGGGCTATGCTGCCAGCCGCAGTGCCACTGCAACAAAAACCAATACAGCAATCGCTGAGACAGCCCAAGCCATTTCAGTGATTGGTCGCGATCAACTCGAAGATCAAAACGCAAACGATTTGGGCCAGGCATTGCGCTACACGCCCGGTATTCAGGGCGAGCCATTTGGAGTGGAACCCCGTTTCACCTTTTTCAGAATTCGTGGCTTTGATGCGTCCACAACAGGGCTGTTTCGCGATGGCCTTAAACTCAGCAATCCCGGGTTTTCAATCAGCTATGGCCTGGAGCCCTTTGGTGCTGAGCGAATTGAAGTGCTACGCGGCCCCTCCTCCGTGCTGTACGGGCAGGCCAGCCCTGGCGGTTTGGTTAATTTTGTGACGCGCCGGCCCAGCCAGGAAACACACCGTGAATTTGGCATTGAAGTGGGCAGCTTTGACAGAAAACAAGCCACTGTCGACATTGGCGGTGCGCTTGAAAGCAATGATGAATTCAGCTATCGCCTGACCGGTTTATTGCGAAACAGCGACACACAGGTGGATTTTGTGCACGACGACAGAATTTACATTGCGCCAGCAATTACCTGGAAACCCAATTCTGACACCAGCTTAACGCTACTCACCCACTACCAGAAAAACGACACCATTTCTTCACAGGCCTTGCCTGCTGCAGGTACGCTTCTGCCCAATCCAAACGGACCAATTCCACGCAACCGCTTTTCGGGCGAACCCGGCGTGGACAAATACGAAAGGGAGGAATTTTCTGTTACCTCGCTTTTGGAACACAAGCTCAACGACTCCGTCACACTTCGACAGAACACGCGCTACTACCAAACCGATCTGAACGATGTGGTGGTGTTCAGCAACTCACTTCAGGCTGACCAACGCACAGTGGACCGTGCTTACTTCAGCAGCTTTGGCAATTTGGCTTCCCTGACCCTGGACAATCAATTGGAATACCGCTTTTCCCTGGGGGCTGCAAAGCACACCTTGCTGAGCGGTATCGATTTCCAGAATGTCGAGCTTGATTCCATACAAGCCTTTGGCGCAGCCCCTTCGCTTGACATCTACAACCCAGTCTACGGATCGCCGGTCAATATTCCCGCGCCGTTCAGAAATGACAGCACTGAGCAGCAACAGTTGGGTTTTTACCTGCAAGACGAAATTCGCTACGAGCAATGGATAGCCACCCTGGCGGGCCGCTATGACGAAGCAAAAAACAAGGTTAACGATCTACTAATGAATAGGCAAAGCAGGCAAGACGACAGCGCCACAACCGGGCGCGCAAGCTTGATGTACCAATTCGTCAACGGTGTGTCGCCATACCTTAGTTACACCGAGTCTTTCCTGCCGGCTTTGGGCACCGATGCGAACGGGCGGAATTTTGATCCCGAAACCGGTCAGCAATTCGAAGTGGGGGTTAAGTTTCAACCGAACGCTGGCAGCCAGTTCAATGTGGCCTTGTTCGACTTGACTCGCGAAAACTTCCTGACCACAAACCCAAACACATTTGCTCAAGAGCAAACGGGCGAAGCCCGATCCAAGGGCATTGAACTTGAGGCACTGACGGCAATCACCGACCAACTCAACCTGATCGCGAGCTACACCTACACCGACGTTGAAATTACGCGCTCAACCGACCCAGCGGAGTTGAATCGCCGCCCGGTTCAAACACCAGAGCACTTGGCCTCATTGTGGGCTGATTACACCTTGCGTGGCGATGTGCTGAATGGCGTCGGTATTGGCCTGGGCGCACGCTACCTGGGTTCTACCTTTGCAGACGCCAGCAATACCTTGAAGGTACCCAATGCAACAGTGTTTGATGCAAGCATTCACTATGACTGGAAACAGGCCCGTTTTTCCCTGAATATTCAAAACCTGTTCGACCGCGAGTACGAACCCAGCGCCTACATTCGCGGGGGAACGCCGTTCACGGTTGCAGCACAAGAGCGGACCGTTCAGGCGCAAGTCAGTTATCGCTGGTGATTCCAAGGAACTTTTCCGGGTGATTAGCACTCTTTCGCAGGGAGTGCTAAAATTAACTGGAAATTGGTTCATTAATTCGGAGAACACCGCAATCATGACCACTGCATTGACCCTTGCTAACACACGCGCCGCTGGCAACAGCCTTGCTGTGCGCGACCCATGGGCGCTGGTGGCCCGTGGCCCGCTTGGCAACCTAGATGCCTACATTTCAGCCACACACCAAATTCCCATGCTGTCCCCCGAGGAAGAAGTTGAGCTCGGCGAACGCCTGCAGCGCGACAATGACCTTGAAGCCGCCCGCCGCCTGGTGCTTAGCCACCTGCGCTTGGTGGTGGCCGTGGCACGCCAATATCTTGGTTATGGCCTGCCCCACGCTGATCTCATTCAAGAAGGCAATATCGGCCTGATGAAGGCAGTGAAACGCTTTGACCCCACGCGTGGCGTGCGCCTGGTCAGCTTTGCGCTGCACTGGATCAAGGCAGAAATTCACGAATACATTATTCGCAACTGGCGCATGGTGAAAATGATCACCACCAAGGCGCACCGCAAGCTGTTTTTTAACCTGAACAGCTTCAAAAAATATGGTCAAACCCTCTCGCCAGACCAAATCAATGAGGTGGCCAGCGAGTTGAATGTGCGCCCCGAAGACGTGTACGACATGGAACGTCGCATGGCTGGCCATGAATTCAGCCTTGACCCGGTTGTAGACGTAGACAGTGAAGAAAACAGCTACAACCCTGTGCGCTATTTGGCCGCTGAAGGTGCGGAGCCCACTGAAGTGCTGGAGGGTGCCAACATGGAACGCCTGCACAGCGAGGGCCTGGACATGGCCCTGGCCAGCCTGGACGAACGCAGCCAGCGCATTATTTCCAGCCGCTGGCTGGCTGGCGAGAACGCCAAAACCCTTCACGACCTGGCTGCAGAGCTGGGTGTATCGGCCGAGCGGGTGCGCCAAATTGAAACCCAGGCCATGAAAAAAATGAAAACAGCCTTGCTGAAATACGAACACGGCGAGGTTTAAAACAAGGCTGTAATCATTTTGGGTGAAAACTAACCTACACTAAGGGCTTGGCAACAAGCCCTTTTTTATGACCATGATCGAAGTACACCACCTGGAACACTCACGCTCACAGCGTATTATCTGGCTGCTTGAAGAACTCGGCCTGCCTTACAAGGTAACCCGCTATGCGCGCGACGCCAAAACCTACCTGGCCCCTCCCGAATTGCTGAAAATTCACCCCCTGGGGAAATCGCCTGTGATTACGGATGGCGACATTACCGTGGCCGAGAGCGGCGCCATTGTGGAATACCTGATCGACAAGGCTGGCGGCAAGTTTCGCCCGGCAGCAGGTACCCAGGCCCACCGGGATTACACTTACTGGATGCACTTTGCCGAAGGCACTGCCATGCCCCCATTGGTCATGACACTGGTGTTCAATAAAATCGAGAATGCACCGGTACCCGCCTTGCTGAAACCCATTGTGTTGCCAATTGCGCGAGGCATTTCAAAGCAGGTAAAAAGCAGCTTCATCAACCCCAACCTTGAAAAGCAGTTTGCTTACATTGAAAGTGTGCTGGCCAAGAGTGAGTGGTTTTGTGGCGGCGAGATGACTGGCGCTGACTTCATGATGAGTTTTCCACTGGAAGCAGCCATGAGTCGCGCCGAGAGCATCAACAGCATGCCCAAAATTGCAGCTTACGTAAAACGCATCCACGCAATGCCCAGCTTCAAAAAAGCACTGGAAGTGGGCGGTCCTTACAATTACGCTTAATTTCGCTGAATAACGCATGAACGCAGTAAGCACGTCGATAGAACAACAGGCAAAAATCACCAAAATCAACGGCAGTGTGCAGTTGATTAGGGATGGTTTCTTCCTGCCCGCGCAAGCAGGCATGGTTCTATTGCCGGGCGACCGTGTTCTCAGCGATGCGGGCGGCAAGGCAGTCATTGAGTTCACTGGCGTGAAAGATGCGCTGATTATTGAGAATGGTGCGGCTGCCACCTTCAACCTGGAAGTGGTTGAAATGGACGAAGCACCGCAGTGGATCGCCACCGACCTGTATGGCCAGGGAGTGTATTTCGACGGCCAACAGGCTTCCGAGAACAACGCAGGCACTTCGGACAACCCGGACCTGTTCGGACTGTTTGGCACCACCAACGCCAATGGCGAGTCGACCGGCTACCCGGTGCTGGAAAGCCTGGTGTTTTTAGGTGCCACCGCAGCCATATACAGCGACAACGAAGACAACACAAACACCACTGAAACCACCAGCACCACCGAATCGGGCAACAACGACTCAGGCACCGGTGGCAACAACAACCCGCCACCTGCCCCTGAACCGAATCCCAACCCGGAACCTGAAGAACCTGCTGCCAGCCCCCTGGACGCCGTACTTTCCCCGGTGACCGATGCACTGGATGGTTTACTCTCAACCCTTGGTGCGCCCTCCCCTGTGGGCAGTTTGGCCGTACCTTTGCAAGCAAGCAGCAACAGCCCCGATTTGCCGAGTTAAGACCCTGGCACTTGAACACTCGAAGGGTTGGCTTGTCCTCTCGATAGGATATGACTCGTTAGTAACTTAAGAGACAATTCCTTTGCGGATCGAGCGAAGCTCTGTTCTGCACAACGGAATTAGCTTTGTGCATAGAACTATGCGTGACGAGAATACGCTCATTCACTGAATAAGATGTGAATTGAGTTTGGCAGCAAAGGACCTTTTTTTATGAGCGGTAACACCAACTTCGGACTCGATTTTTCAGAGGCCAAATCAATTGTCAGCACTGGCAAACCTCTCGAATTCACCACAAACCCCAAATTCGATTTATCAACCCTTTACGCGTTCACAGCACCTGAAGGTGTACAACGCGCAAGCGGCCCCTGCGCCCTGGGTACCATTTTGCACCACCATGAAATTGGCTGGAACCACCTGCCCAAAGACCGGCACGGCCACCCCTTGAATGACCCCTACATTCACGAAATCATGCGCTGGGCCGAATGCCCGGATTTGCTAGGTGGCAGTATGGGTACCTCGCCCGCGACCATGCTGAAGGGCCTGAAAAAGGCCGGGCTTGTTGCCAACTGGTACGCAGGCAACAAGCCACAAGCCACACTGAACCTGATCCGTAGCGAACTCTTTGAAGGCAGACCAGTGATTGTACTAATCAATCACGGCCCGGAAGGCGAACCACTGTTGCTGGAATGGGAGGTTGTGTTCAACATTGAAAACGACACGGTGAGCTCGAAACAGACAAGCATGGCGCAGCGGCACAAAAAGCGCAGCATTGCCGAATTCACGGCTCAAATGGCAATGAACCTGCAACAGCTCAGTTGCAGCGTAATTACGGCGAGAAAAGACTAGTTATTTGCCGTCGAGAATTTGTTCAACATCGCTGACCACGGGTGCAGAATCTGCGTTGTGGCGAACCAGCAAACGGGCGCGACCTTGCTGGTCGAACACATAGCTTGCGGAGGTATGGTCCATCAGGTAGTTGTCGGGCCTGCTGCCTTCCACCTTGCCGGCGTACACCCGCAAGCCAGCCAACAGGGGCTTCAATTCTTCGGAAGATTCCGCGGTAAGTGCATCAAAGGTAGGGTTGAACTGGGGCACATACTTTTTCAGCAACTCGGGCGTGTCGCGCTCTGGGTCAACGGACACAAACAGCACCTGCAAGTTGTCGCCCTTCTCGCCCAGCTTGGCTTTCACCTCGCTCCATTGCTGCATGGTAATGGGGCACACATCGGGGCAATGGGTGTAGCCAAAAAACATGGCCACTACTTTGCCTTTGTAGCTTTCCATGGTGCGCTCTGTACCCGACAAGTCTTTTAACTTGAAGTTGGCCACCAAAGAAGAACCCGTAATGTCTGTGTTGATAAAGCTGGCAGGGCCTGCACTGCAGGCGGCCAACAGAGCCACCGCGCCGAAAGCCAGCCATGTTTTTACCCAACGAAACTGTTTGAAACTGCCCATACTGCTTACACCGTTACATAGTGATCGACCAACAAGGCCGCGAACAAAAACGCCAGGTAGGCGATGGAATAGGTGAATGCCTTTTTGGCCAAAGCATCGCTGTAGTTTTTCCAGATCTTGTAGCCATACCCAATGAATATGGCGTTCAGCACCACAGCGCTGAGCAGGTAAATCAGCCCGCTCATTTTCATGGCGAAAGGGATCAGCGTGGTAGCCGCCAGCATGATGGTGTACAAAAACACATGGAACTGCGTGAATGCAGCGCCGTGGGTGACAGGCAACATGGGCAAGCCCGCGCGCGCGTATTCTTGCGTGCGGTACAGGGCCAGCGCCCAGAAGTGCGGCGGCGTCCACACAAAAATAATCAGGAACAGTACCAGCGCTTCAGCCGAAACACTGTTGGTAACCGCTGCCCAGCCCAGCACCGGTGGCATGGCACCCGAGGCACCACCAATCACAATGTTTTGTGGCGTGTTGGGCTTTAACAGCAAGGTGTAAATAATGGCGTAACCCACAAAGGTGGCCAGTGTCAGCCACATGGTCAGCGGGTTCACGAACACATAAAGAATCCACACCCCAACACCGCCCACCATGCTGGAAAATACGAGTGTTTGAAGCGAATTCAGTTCACCGCGGGGCAGTGGGCGTGCACGCGTGCGCGCCATTTTCGCGTCAATTTGCTGCTCAACCAGGCAATTGAAGGCAGCCGCAGCGCCTGCCACCAGCCAAATACCCAAAGTACCCGCAATCAACACCTGGGCATTGGGCAAACTGGGTGTTGCCAAAAACATGCCAATGACCGCACAGAATACGATCAAGGCCACCACGCGTGGCTTGGTCAATGTCCAGTACTGTTTGGCCACGTGAGAAAAACTACTCACGGCTTTTGTTTTTTCAACGGATGGCATGTGGAGCCTTATGAAATTCGATGGCGATTGCCCGCAACCCGATAGTTTACCAAGATCAGGGTGACCAACAACAGCGCTGCGCCCCCATTGTGCGCCACGGCCAACCACAAAGGCAATTGAAACACCACGTTGCCAATGCCCATGGCAATTTGCAAAGCCAGCACGGCCACCAGTTTAATAGCCAGGGGCTTGGTGCCCGGGTTGCGCCACAAGGCAAAAGCGAGGAAGCCCAAAATGCCGGTAACCACCAAAGCGCCAATGCGGTGAATGAAATGAATGGCCGTCAGCGATGCCACATGCAAAATTTCACCTTCAGGTGTTTCACCCAAATGACGAACAATGTGAAATGCATCCTTGAATTCCATGTGCGGCCAGAAGCTGCCCTGACAGGTGGGAAAGTCGGTACACACCACCGCAGCATAGTTGGTGCTCACCCAACCACCCAGAATAATTTGCGCCGCCACGGCCACAAAACCCACACGCGCCAGCACACGCAACCCGCTGAGATCGCGGGGCGGCGCCACGGTACGGGCCGGGCTGGTTTGCCGCAGCCACAGCCAGGTCAGCATGCCCAAAATGGTCATGCCACCGATCAGGTGACCAGTCACAATGGCCGGCTTGAGCAGCATGGTAACTGTCCAGGCACCAAAAGCACCTTGTAAACACACAGCGAAGAACAGCCAGGTGGCCAAGGCGGGGGACTGTTTCAATTCAGCCCGCTTTTTCCAGGCCATCACCATGATGCCGATAATCAAGAAACCCAAAAATGTGGCCACATACCGGTGCGCCATTTCCTTCCAGGCTTTGGGCATTGAAACCGGACCGTGTGTTCCACCTTGAATTTCAACAGCTTGTGCAATTTCTTCGGCCGCATGCGTGGGGGTCAGCTTGCCATAACAGCCCGGCCAGTCCGGGCAACCCAAACCAGCGTCTGTCAGGCGTACAAAAGCGCCCAACATAATCAAAAGGAATGTAAGTACTGTGGTGAATGCGACCAAACGCTTGTAACTGCTCATGCTGCTCTCGTTTTATCCGATGTTTGAAGCCCACAACAGGCGGCTAACGTCTTTGCGAAACTTGTCGAACTGAAGGGTATTGTTGGGCGGAAAACGCATCATCACGTGGCCCAATGGGTCGGCCACAAACACGTGGTCGCGCACAGTGCCAATGTCGGCACTGCCTTTGTTACCCACAATGCCTTGCTCCAGTGGCAACCAGCTTTTCAACTGATCTTCGCTGGCGCGCACAAAATGCACATCGGGGAATTGGCGCAACAGCAGGGTTTCAAGGGGGCCGTCATCGGTAACAAACACCACACGTTCAATACGGCCCTGCTCTTTGCCTTTTGAAGCACGGGCCTGCCGCTGGAAGTACATGGTGTTTTGGCACACTTCGTCGCAATTGCTGTTGATCACCTGAATCAGCACCCACTTGTCGGCCACCTGCTGCATGGTGAAGTCATCACCATTGATGTTTTTGAACACATCGGTCGACACATCGACCTGTGGATCAAGAATGGTGCCGTAATTGTTGGTGCCTTCGGGCTTGTCGAAAAAATACAAATAGAAAGCCGCCGCAATGGGCAAGGCACAGGTGAGGAACACCAGCAAAATGGTGATTCGGCCTTTGTTCAGCTTCGCGGGTGCGCTGGCTGCGTTCATCTTTTATTCCCTTTGTAAAACTCGCTTCGAAAAAACTCTCGGTAGACAAAAAACAGAGTCAGCAACACCAACACCGCCGACATGGTAAACCACTGAAAGGCATAACCCCGATGCTTGGCCACTTGTTCTTGCAGGGGCACTGCCAGGTGATAAAAACCACCTGCAATACTCGCCTGTGGCTGTTGCCCAGTGGTTTGCGCCACGGGCTGCTGGGTTACCACAAAATTGCTCACTGGCTCGCCAGTACGCTTTTCAAATTCATTCACACTAAAATTTGACCACACATCAAAGCCATTGCTTTGGGCCATCACAATGTTCTCGGCATCGCCCAAGGCAATGCCGCGCAATTCAGCAGACTGGGCGAAGCGCGGCAAAATAGTGCCCTGTAAATTGAACATTTCACCGTCCCGCATGGCCCCAGCTGGCATATTGGGCGCAAGCCGTGGCTCGGCAGGATTTCGCAGCAACAAGCCCCGATCAACGGGTATTAAAAAGTTTGCACCCTCTGGCCGAAAACCCTGCACCACTTGAACGGCCGGCCTTCCGTTTACTTGACGATTGTCTATATATATCAGGGCTTTGGCCTCGAACCTACCCCTCAATTCAATTTTCCGGTAGGACAAATTGTCCAAGTCCAGCCGGGCACTGGCTGGAGAGACAGGCTCGGCCGCCAATGCGCGCGCTTGCGCATCAAACAGGGTTTGTTTTTCCTGCGCCCGCCCGGTTTGCCATTGCCCCAAACTGAAGGTGAGCCACACCAGTCCAGCCCCGATCAACAAGGTGAAGAGCAGCTTGACTTTGCCAGGTGTTTTCACTGCATTAACCATGACATACTTCCACTTGTGTACTGTACACGGTTAGTTTTTGAAAGGTGTTCACCATGAAGTTGATCATTGGCCTGGCGTTCCTGGGCATTCTGGCAAGTCTGGGTTCAGCTTTTTTCTTTCTCATGAAAGACAAAAGCAAGTCCAGCCGAACTGTAAATGCATTAACCATGCGCATCGGTTTGTCCATCGCGCTTTTCCTGCTGATTCTGTTTGCCTGGTACATGGGCTGGATAGAGTCAACTGGCATTCGATAAGCTCAATGTAAGCTCGATATCCAAAAAAAAGCCACCGGAGTTTTCCAGTGGCTTTTTTCATTGTGTGTTTTACAGCCTGCCGGGAAAAGCCCGTGTTAAAGCCAGTAAACCACCACGTACAAGCCCAACCACACCACGTCCACGAAGTGCCAGTACCAAGCAGCAGCTTCAAATGCAAAGTGGCTGTCTGGCGTGAAGTGGCCCTTGATACAGCGAATCATGATGAAGAACAGCATGATAGCGCCAATGGTCACGTGGAAGCCGTGGAAACCGGTCAGCATGAAGAAGGTGGAGCCGAAAATGCCAGAAGTCAGTTTCAGGTTCAAATCGCGGTAAGCGTGAATGTATTCATAAGCCTGGAAGCCCATGAAGATTGCGCCCAACAACACGGTTAGCGCCAGGCCCCAAATCAGCTGTGAACGCTTGTTGGCGATCAGCGCATGGTGTGCCCAAGTCAGGGTAAGGCCTGAAGTAAGCAGCAAGGCGGTGTTGATGGTTGGAATTGGCCATGGACCCATGGTTTGAAACGCATCCACAGTGCCTGCCGGACCAGTGTTGGGCCAGTTGGCGGTGAAGTCGGGCCACAGGAATGCTTTGTTGTCGATGTCGCCAAGCCACGGCATTGCAATTTGACGGGCATAAAACAAGGCACCGAAAAACGCTGCGAAGAACATGACTTCAGAGAAAATGAACCAACCCATTGACCAGCGGAAAGACACATCCACGCGGGCGCTGTACTGGCCACTTTCAGATTCGCCCACCACATGCTTGAACCAGCCTGTGAGCACATAAATTAGAATTGCCATGCTGAGTGCAAACAGGTAAGGGCCCGATGCAGCGCCGTTTACCCACTGGGACATGCCCAGTACAAAAAAGAACATGGCCACTGCGCCAAGCACAGGCCACTGGGACAAGCCGGGCACAAAGTAATATGGTGCATTCGCACGCATGGTGGTTTCTCCTATTTCTTTAATTTAGATGCTTCAATACTGCAACAGCAAATTCCGTACGGCTTAAGCGGAACTCACCACAAAATTTACCAACACCAGCAACCCGATTACAAAACCCGCGGCTGCCAGGAGGCCCACGACAATGACGTGAACCGGATTTAACTTTTGCATGTCTTCAGAGTGGTTTTTACCCTTTCGGACACCGAAAAACGACCACAAAACAGCTGACAGGGTTTGCAGAAAAGTGGCGGTGCTCGCTTTACGCGATGCGGCCTCTTTGATGTCTTTCGACATTATTCTGCTGCCATGGCTGTTGCGCCGGCCACTTCAAAAAACGTGTAACTCAATGTGATGGTATGTACGTCTTGTGGCAACTTGGGGTTGATCACAAACACCACCGGAAACTCTTTGGTTTCACCCGCTTTGAATGGTTGCTGCTTAAAGCAAAAACATTCCAGCTTGGTGAAGTGCTCAGCCGCTTTGCTGGGCAAATAACTGGGTATGGCCTGGCCTGCAGTGTCGTTCTTCAGGTTGTTGTACACCACATAATTCATGGTAACCAATTCGCCGGGGTGAACCATCATTCGATTGGTCTCGGGCTTGAACTGAAACTTGCCCCGCTCATTGGCATCAAAAATCACTTCAATGCTTCGGCTTTTGTCCACCTGGGTGTTCTTGACGATTTCTTCCGCATTCTTGGTTTGCGGTGTGAGCACGTTGATCCCGGTGATTTCGCAAATGGCCTTGTAAATAGGCACCAGCGCGTAACCGAAGGCAAACATGGCCACAACAATCACCACAAGGCGCACAACCATTTGTTTGTGCAAACCGCTTGTTTTCTGACTATTTCCGTTGGCCATGCTGCTTTACCTCTACTGCGAATTCATTAAAACCTAGTTCACCAAACTCAAGATGCTGGGTTCCATCACCTTGCGAATCAGAATGCCGATGAAAAACACGGCAGCCACCGACAGCAAAATCAAACCAGTGCGCTTGTTTTGTTTGGCTTTCTCTTTTTCCTCAGGGGTCACGCTTACTTCCTTGCTGAACCAATTCGTTGTGTAAAAAAGCCTTGTGTGCCTAACACCTGCACAAAGCCGCTTTACGCAACGGGGGGTTGGTGAATACCAAACCCCCATTGTTAAACCCGTGGGTGAATTACTTCACCGTGGGTGGATCTTCAAAAGTATGGAACGGCGCTGGTGATGGAACAGTCCACTCCAGACCTTCGGCACCTTCCCATGGCTTGGCAGGTGCTGCTTCGCCTTTCTGGAACATCCATGCGCGCAGTACACACCACAGGAAGATCAACTGGGACAAACCAAACCAGAAAGCACCGATGGTGGCAATGGCGTGGAAGTCAGTGAACTGTGTGGCGTAGTCGGCGTAGCGACGTGGCATACCGGCCAAACCCAGGAAGTGCATTGGGAAGAAAGTGACGTTGAAGCTGATCAGTGAAGACCAGAAGTGCCACTTGCCCAATGTTTCGCTGTACATACGGCCAGACCACTTGGGCAACCAGTAGTAGGTGCCTGCAAACAAGGCAAACAATGAACCCGCCACCAGCACGTAGTGGAAGTGAGCCACCACGTAATAGGTGTCTTGCAGCTGAATATCAACTGGAGCAACAGCCAGGATAAGACCAGTGAAACCACCCATGGTGAACACGAAAATGAAACCCACTGCAAACAGCATGGGGGTTTCGAATGTCATGGAGCCTTTCCACATGGTGGCCAGCCAGTTAAACACTTTCACACCAGTGGGCACCGCGATCAGCATGGTTGCATACATGAAGAACAACTGGCCGGTTACAGGCATGCCGGTTGTGAACATGTGGTGCGCCCAAACAATGAAGGACAGAATCGCGATGGACGCTGTGGCGTACACCATGGAGCTGTAACCGAACAGTGTTTTGCGTGCAAAGGTGGGCACAATGTGGCTGATGATGCCGAAGGCCGGCAAGATCATGATGTACACCTCGGGGTGACCGAAGAACCAGAAAATGTGCTGGTACATCACGGGGTCGCCGCCGCCGGCCGCATTGAAGAAGGATGTGCCGAAATGGCGGTCAGTCAACACCATGGTGATGGCACCGGCCAACACAGGCATCACTGCGATCAACAGGTAGGCAGTGATCAACCAGGTCCAGGCGAACATCGGCATTTTCATCAAGGTCATGCCGGGAGCGCGCATGTTCAGGATGGTGGTAATGATGTTGATGGAACCCATGATCGATGAGGCACCCAGAATGTGCATCGCGAAAATGGCAGCATCCATGCCGGGGCCCATTTGCACAGACAGCGGTGCATACAGAGTCCAGCCAGCAGCGGTTGCGCCGCCGGGCATGAAGAACGATGCCGTCAGGATAATCGCTGCAGGAACCATCAACCAGAAGCTGAAGTTGTTCATGCGGGCAAAAGCCATGTCAGAACAGCCGATTTGCAGCGGAATCATCCAGTTCGCGAAGCCCACGAATGCAGGCATTACCGCACCAAACACCATGATCAAACCGTGCATGGTGGTGAGCTGGTTAAAAAACTCGGGCTGAACCAGTTGCAGGCCAGGTGCAAACAGTTCTGCACGCAGCATTAGCGCCAACACACCGCCTTCCAGCAGCATGATGAACGAGAAAATCAGGTACATGGTACCGATGTCTTTGTGGTTGGTTGCGTACAACCAACGGCGCCAACCATGCGGATGGTCGTGCGCGTGGTCATGGTCGTGACCATGGCCGTGGGTTAAATCTGCCGCGGTAGTGCTCATGTAAATCTCCTAAGCAATATTAACGTGCAGCCGTAACAGCACTTGGCTGAACAACCGGGTCGGTGCCTGTGCCAGCGTTGGCCCAAGCGTTTCGTGTGTAAGTGATCACTGAAGCAATTTCAACATCGCTCAACTGTTTCCAGGCTGGCATGCCAGCACCCTTGCCATTGAGCAAAATTGCAATTTGATCAGCCTGTGGACCCACCACCGAAGGTGCAGCCACCAGTGAGGGGAATGCGCCCGGGATGCCTTCGCCAGAAGCTTGGTGGCATGCCGCACAGTTGGCGTTGTACACCTGCTCGCCACGGGCAACCATGTCTTCCTTGGTCCATTCTTTGGTGGGGTCGTCTTGCTTGGCTTTCATTTCGTCAAGCTTGGCCTGAACCCACTTGGAGTAATTTTCTTCGGACATCACTTCAACCACGATGGGCATGTAAGCATGGTCTTTGCCGCACAACTCAGCACACTGGCCACGGTAAATGCCTTCTTTCTCGGCTTTGAACCAGGTGTCGCGCACGAAACCGGGAATCGCGTCCTGCTTCACGCCGAAGGCGGGAATCATCCAGGCGTGAATAACGTCGTTGGCAGTGGTTACCACGCGAACTTTCTTGTTCACGGGCACCACAACGTGGTTGTCCACTTCCATCAGGTAGTTTTCACCGCGTGCCACAGCCTGGCCTTGGTGGTCGTCAATTTGGTCGCGTGGTGTAGTGAGCGTGGACAGGAAAGCAATGCCTTCACCTTCACCGGCCAAGTATTCATAGCCCCACTTCCATTGATAACCAGTGGCTTTGATGGTGAGGTCGGCGTTGGAGGTGTCTTTCATAGCAACCACTGTTTTGGTTGCGGGCAAGGCCATGCCGATCACGATCAGGAACGGAACAATGGTCCATGCGATTTCAACTTTCACGCTTTCATGGAAAGAGGCTGACTTGGCGCCCTTTGACTTGCGGTGTGCGTAGATTGAGTAAAACATCACGCCAAACACGGCAACGAAAATGACCAGACAGATCACCAACATCAACGTGTGCAAATCGTAGATTTGACGCGCGATTTCGGTAACCGGTTCAGCGAGGTTGTACTGCAAAGGTTGCCCAGAAACATTCTCGGCAAACGCTGCACCTCCGAAGGATGTCATCGCAATTGCAGCGGCCGAAGCAACAGCTTTGCGAATACCCAAGGACGACTTCAACATGGCGATCCTCAATCTCAAAAAAAATATCAAACTGGTGGAAGCCGCATGCCTATACCGCACATGCTGCCCTTGCCAGTGCTGCCTTTAATTCCCGGTGCAGCGCTGACTTGTCTTTTTCGGCAATAAATTTGCCTATTTTTACTTGTTGGCCCCTGTGACTGAACAACAAAGGCGCTTTGTACTTTCCGTTGTAACTTAATTTGGCCCATTGGGGTGACCATTCAAGCTGGGTTAGTTTGGTGCCGTCTGCCATAACCAGAATAAGCTGGTTGGGCTGCAGTTCGATCATTTCGTAATCGGCCGCATGCCTCGCGTAAATTACAAACGCCGTTCCCACCAACAACAACTCGATTCCAGCGAACGGCAACACAATCCAGAAACCTGCCAGCAAAAAACCGGTTGCAATCACCAGGGTGATTGCACACAAGCTTAAATACCACTGCAAAAGCTGCTTTGGACTAAGCGAACAATTGCGCCGAAACACCCACCTATTGCCCTGCGGCGTGTAATGTTGCCCGCCGCCGCTGGTGCAAGGTGTGCCACTTGGTGCAGTAGCTGAACTTGAATTTTCTGGAATCATGCCCATTTACCTCTTAGAGAGCAGTCATTCAGATCCAATGCACACCCAAAAGAGTGCATCAAAACCTTCGAATTATAGGCTCAAGGCTCTAAAGCAAGCAATAAGACAGGTGCAATCCGCGCCTGATTTCCCCGAAATAAGTTAAAAACAATGCGCTACATTTGAAAATGCTGCGCAGCAGCACGCTATTTCGAGCCTTTGCGCCCCTTGATGTCTGAAATTTTTACGGTGGCCACGTCGGTTTTGGTTTTTCTTTTGACCTTCCAGGCGTGCCCGTAGACCAGCTCCAAGGTGAGAGGAATGCGCCCTGTTTCCGGATCGCGCAGCCGCTCAAGACAAAGAATGGCTTCAGAAAACTGACGTGACGTTCGCAAACCTTGCTTGCGCGTTTCCAGGTGATTACCGCACAGGGCACGCCAATCCTCAAGCAACTTGGCTGGCGAGCTGTAGGTCAAGGTCAGCTTTTCCATTTCCATGACCGGGTCAGAAAAACCCTGCTTGCTCATCAGGTCGCCAAGGTCGTGCATGTCTGCAAAATCGGGAAAAGATTCGCCCATGGCCTGCGCAAAACTTTGCAATTCACGGGCTGTATCGGGACCAAAACTGCTGAAAAACACTCCGCCTTCAGGTTTTAATACCCGCAGCCATTCGGCCATGCATTGACCTGGGTCGGCCACTGCATGCAACCACAAGGGCGACCAAATCATGGCCTGGCTTTCGCTGGGCAAAGGCAAAGGACTGTTGGTTGGCAGTGCGATGGTCGAAACGGGCTTGGGTGCCGCCCGGCCGGGCCAAAGCTTGGCCAAAAAAGAAGCGGCGGCCTGTTCAAGCTGCTCTACCGGCACGTGGATTGCCTTGGGCGCAAACACAGCAAATTCACGCCCAACAAACAGGTTTTTTACATTCATCAAGGCCGCAGGGTGTAACCAGCCTTGATGCACCACCCCTCCCTCGACCGGGCGCATAATTTGCGCGCGGTTCACCATGCGTTGGTTTACCTCTTCGAGTATGAATGGCAATGGTTTTGCTAGGCGCCGGGACCATTGTTGCGCCAAGGCGGTGTTTGATCGGGGAATTTTCCAGAACTGCGAGGACATTGTGGGGCTAGCTGTTTCAGCAAAAAGGTGGTGCAGTCTATTCTATAGAACTTGCCAGTGTATGGGCGACGCCATGGTGCCGGGGCGCTGCGTGGCCTGCCAAATGCCGATGCAAAACAGTACTTCCGGTTTTAGGCGCTTTGTGTGCAGCCACTGCGAGCCCCTGATTCACCACCGCGAGGCTGTGCGCTGTAAGCGCTGCGCACTTGCACTTGGTCCGCGCCTCCAAGCGTTTGGATGGACGCATTGCAGGCATTGCAAACCCATGGTTGAGCATGGCGCACAAGCGCCTTTGGAATGCGTGGTGTGCAGTGATTACCTTGCTCCGGTTGATCAATGGATTGCTTTGTTGAAATACGGCAATAACCATGGCATGGCCCGGTTTTTAGGCCACTGGCTGGGAACAAGGGTACTGAAATTGGGCATGGACCTGCCCGATGTATTGGTGCCTGTGCCCGTGAGCCCGGACAAATTAAGGCAGCGCGGCTATAATCAAGCCGCTTTGATTGCCCGGCATCTGGGACGGCACATTAATAGGCCAGTGACGACTGATTGGCTGATCAAAACCCAGGAACTTGGTGCGCAGGCGACCCTGGGCCGAGAAGATCGACTGCAGAATTTGCATGGGGCTTTCAGGGCCACGCGTCGCATCTCTGGCAACATTCGGATCGGCCTGGTTGACGATGTGATCACCACCGGGGCCACCATTCAAAGCTGCGCCGCAGCGCTTCGCAAAGCAGGCGCTGAATCAATTGTAACCATGGCAGTGTGCAGGACCCCAGAATGATTCATGTGGTATTGGTTGAACCGGAAATTCCGCCCAACACGGGCAATGTGATTCGCTTGTGTGCCAACACTGGCGTGCAGTTGCACTTGGTTGAGCCTTTGGGTTTTCCACTGGAAGATGCCCGTATGCGACGCGCCGGACTTGACTACCATGAGTACGCCAACATGCTGGTTCACCCAAGCTGGCAAGCATTTCTCGACCGTTGCCTACCCGACCCGCAACGCTGTTTTGCGATGACCACCAAGGGGAAACATTCACCTTTCGATGTGAAATTCCAAGCGGGTGATTACCTGATGTTTGGCAGCGAAACCCGGGGGCTTTCTGAGGACGTGCGCAACTTGTTTGCCCGTGAGAACTGGTTGCGCCTGCCGATGCGCCCTGAGAGCCGGTCGCTGAACCTGTCCAACTCAGTGGCGGTGATGGTGTATGAGGCTTGGCGGCAGCTGGGGTTTGAAGGCGGAAGCTAGGGGTTATACTTGCAGGGCACCAGTTTGCTTGGGCTCCGATCTCTCGCGGCGCGTTAACTGCCCGATCGGCTTGGGTTCCGATCTCT